>CADBMD010000113.1 GCA_902795735.1 uncultured Bacteroidia bacterium | reverse complement strand
TCGCGGACGAACCTTGCTGCCGTATCAACGAGTGTGTGTTGCGTGAAATATCCGGTATCGGCGGAACAGTAAAGCGCATGACGGTTACCCTCGCCAAATGTCTTCCTGACATACTGCTGGATCAAGGTAGACTTCCCGACCCCTTTCGGTCCCTTGATGCCGATGAGCCGGCTGTTCCAGTTGATGTGCCGCATCTGCCTCCGCATGTAATCCATGGGAACCTCACCGAGATAAGCGTCATGTCGTTCAAATAGCTTGTCCATGATAGTTGTATTTTCTAGAATACAAAAATAGCAAAAATTTGTATAATCTAAAATACTTTTCATGAATATACCACCATGCCATTATTATTCCTTGTCCACCAGCGTCATCTTCTCGGCTTTTGCAGGTCTCGGCGCTTTCCTGAGTATTTTTGCCAAGAAAAGTGCTCCAAAGACGCTCGGCGGCATCCTTGCCGGAATCAGCATCCGATTCTGCTTGTCCTGCTCGGTGCTGTTTTCACTGCCATTATCCAAAGTTCATCCGTCATGACATCCATCGCGCTCGCCATGGTTGTTACCGGACTCATCGGGATTGACCAAGGAATATTCCTGACGATGGGCTCCAACATCGGCTCATGCGTGGTGGCAGTCATCGCTGGTGTCACCAGCGGCACCAACGCAAAGCGTACAGCACTCATCCATTTGCTTTTCAACTGCACCGGCGTCATCATATTCATGCTAGCCGCGATGGTATTAGGGTGGTTCGACCTCTCCTACGGGAGCCTGTTTGAAAAACTTTTCCCCTCCGCACCGCAATTGCAACTGGCCATGTTCCACTCCTTTTTCAACATAGCCACCGTTGGATTTATTCTTCCGCTGACTGGATCCTTGGTCCGTCTGGTGACAAGGATGATTCCAGAACCAAAAGTTCCGAAGGATGCGGAATTCAGTCTGCGTTTTGTGGATGATAATATGCTCCGCACACCTCCGGTCGCAGTTTCACAGGTCAAACGAGAGATCCTGCGCATGGCCGACATCGCGCTTGAGAACGTAGACCGCTCCCTGTACATGGCCGTCCACCTTGATTTTTCAGGTAAGAGCCAGTTTGAACGTGACGAGCGTCAGCTCAACTTCATCAACCGTGAACTTGTTGGTTTTGTCGTCCGCCTCAGCGGGAAAAACGGTCTTGGTGAAAAGGACAGAACTTATCTTTCCGGCGCTTACCGCAGCATCAGGGACCTGGAGCGAATCGGCGATTATGCTGAAAACATCGTGGAATATGCCACGGTCCTTTCAGACACCTCCCAGCAGTTCTCTGACGATGCCAAATATGAAATCAGCCAGCTTAAGACCCTGCTTCACCAGTTGTATTCCCATGCAATGGATGCCTATAAGAATGAGAGCCTTGCATCCTTGGAAGAGGCTAATGTCATCGAGGAGGAAATCGATGATTACACCAAAAGGATGGAAGAGTGGCACATCTCCAGGATGGAGCAAGGAATATGTACCCCTTCGGTGGGTGCGCAGTACCTGGAACTTTCGTCCAATGCCGAGCGTATCGCCGACCATATGATAAACATCGCAAAATCTATCAAATCCATAAAGTAGTTCTTCTGAATATTAGCCACAAAAATTGTAAATTAGCGCCGGAGTAAAAAGACATTCCGACCATGCCTGAAAGAATAACAGAAGCGACACAGAATACGAGCAATATTGACCAGGTACTCGCGTTCAACCGTGAATATGTAGCCTCCAAGTGCTACGAGAAGCATCTTACCGACAAGTATCCAGGCAAGAAACTGGCTGTCCTCAGTTGCATGGATACTCGCCTGTCCGTTCTTCTTCAGGATGCCCTTGGGCTGAAGAACGGCGACGCAAAGGTTATCAAAAACGCCGGAGCCGTGATTCCTTCGCCGTGGGATTCTGCCATGCGCAGCCTCATCGTTGCCGTGTATGAGTTGGGCGTTACTGAAATCATGGTAGTTGCGCATACTACTTGCGGTGCCTGCCACATGAGTTTTGCTCACTTCAAGGAAGAAATGCTTCACAGGGGGATTCAGGCTGGGGAACTGGAACGTACAGACATTGATCTGGACTCCTGGCTTGAAGGCTTCCACAATACGGAGGAATCGGTCCGGAACACCGTTGCGGCCATCGTGAACCATCCGCTGATTCCTTCGGATGTGATCGTACGCGGCTTCATCATTGATTCTGCAACCGGAGAATTAACTGAAGTAAAGTGAATATGGCACAAACATCCTACCCCTGTGAGAACTGCAAGTTCCGCGCACACTATGCCAAGAACCCGAAATCGGTCCTTGGCCGTTTCTGGACATTTTAAAATGTCTAGGTTGTCAGCTACAGAAAGAGCTGTGATCTGCAGCATATCCCGAAATGCCTGTTCCAGCCACGATAAGTGGCCGAATGCGTGGCTGCAAAGCCTAAAACGCCTGGTTCAGCCACGCAAACACCCCGAAAACGGGGCTGCGACAGCCATAAAAAAACAAAAACCCGCTGAGATTCAGCGGGGTATGGTGGTGCTGGGAAGAATCGAACTGCCGACACATGGATTTTCAGTCCATTGCTCTACCATCTGAGCTACAGCACCATTGTGTTTTGGGATTGCAAATATAGGCAAAAATCCTCTTGATACAAATTTTTTTTGGTAAATTCGCCTTATGGAAAGCTTGCGCTACATACAAGTGCTGCTCCCGCTTCGTCTGAAGTGGGAGCCTTTCTATTCTTATCCCGGCTCTGTCGCGGATCCCCCAGGGAAAGGAGACAGGGTACGGGTGGACTTCGGCGGCAAGGAATATGTCGGAGTCGTCACCAAGGAGTATTCAGAAGAGGATGCCCTGGAGAAAGTCCATCAGATAGGCCCTGATAGGATCAGGCAGATACACGGCCTCGTCGTGGGGCTGCCCAGGATCAGCGACGAAGAGATGGACTTGTGGCGTGCAGTTGCCAGCTACTACCTTTGTACGGTAGGAGAGGTCTACAAAGCGGCTTATCCAGCAGGGAAGATCGAAGAAGAAGTCGTGAAAGCCCGGGTCGACGAACGTCTGAGAGACCGCCTAGCCAGGAAGGAATACCAGATCCAGAGAGCGAGGAGCGAAGAGACAAGGCTAAGGTACATGACAGAAAGGGATGTCATCCTGTCCTTGCTGGACCAGGGACTTTCAAGCGAACTTCCCCAAACCGAAGCAACAGGACCCGAAATCGTGCTCTCCCCCTCCCAGAGGGCAGCATATTCAGAGATCAAGGACGCGTTGGGAAAGAAGAAACCAGTCCTGCTTCACGGAGTCACCGGATCCGGCAAGACCGAGATCTGCCTGAAACTGGCAAGGGAATGCCTGCAAAAGGGACGCAATGTCCTGTTCCTGGTGCCGGAAATAGCCTTGAGCAGGCAGCTTGAAGAAAGGATCCGGACCTTCTTTCCGAAAGAGCTGCGAGTCTTCCATTCCGCCGAACCACAAGCACGGAGGATAGAGACCGGCTCCTTCCTTAGGAAGCATCCTTACATCGTTCTGGGAACCAGAAGTTCCATATTCCTACCACACAGGGACATAGGACTCGTAATCGTGGATGAGGAGCATGATTCTTCCTACAAGCAAGACAATCCCTCCCCAAGATACAACGGGAGGGATGTCGCCATAATGCTGGCAAACCTTTCAGGAGCCGATGTGCTTCTTGGTTCTGCCACCCCTTCCCTTGAATCTTTGTATAATTGCAGCGTAGGACGCTATGCAAAAGTAAATCTCAAGCATAGGTATTTCGAAGCAGAGGATTCCAACGTCGAGGTCATCGACACCATTGCAGAAAGAAAGAAAAACGGGATGGTGGGGCATTTTTCCCGTAAACTGATCGAACACATCCGGAGCACCCTTGACAAAGGCGGGCAGGTGGCTATCCTCAGGGAAAGGAGGGCATATTCCCCTGCCATCCAATGCCAGGATTGCGGAACCATCATAAAGTGCGGCAGATGCGATGTGGCGCTGAGCCTGCACAAGAGAGCTGACGGAAGCGCCAGACTCGTCTGCCACTACTGTGGTAAGGTCTATGAATATAAAGGGAGCTGTCCCAAGTGCGGAAGTACAAACCTCCAGCCACTCGGAGCCGGGACACAGAAAATCGAAGAAGAGGCAAAGGAGATATTCCCTCAGGCAAGGATCGCAAGGCTTGACAGCGACAATCACAAGGACGAGGCCGGAATAATCAAGAAGTTTTCCGATGGGGAGACTGACATCCTCATCGGGACCAGGATGGTGGCGAAGGGATTTGACTTCAGCGGCCTTTCCCTCGTCGCTGTAATCCAGGCTGATTCGCTTCTCGGAATACAGGATTTCAGGGCCGACGAAAGGGCGCTGCAACTGCTTGAACAGTTTCGCGGGAGATGCGGAAGGAGGACTGAAAAGGGACTGTTCGTAATCCAGACCTCCCAACCGGACCACCCTGTCTACAAATCGGTGAGAGGTCTAACCGACAATTTGTCCAGCACTTCTAATTTCTTATCCGAGAGGAAGTTGTTCGGATATCCTCCTTTTACCAGGGCTGTGAATGTTCTGCTCAAGGACTATAGCGCCAAGCGTGTCGATTACATGAGCCAGTGCCTCTACGAAGCCCTTGCCCTGTCCGGGAATAATGGCAGGTTTTCATTGGCCGGCCCTTTCACCCCTCCAGTCGAGACGGTGTCAAGGGAACATATCCGCATCATCAGGATCCTGCTCCAGAAAGACAGGTACCTGAAGGCAAACAAGGAAGCGGTTGCGGACTGCATAGAAGCTTTCGAAAAGGAGAGAAAATATCACTCTCATATTGCCTTGGACGTTGACCCGATTTGAGAAGCGATTAATTTTTGTTAGATTTGTAGTTTGAATCTTAGTCCAGAGAAATGGGAAAAGTCATAGCCATAGCGAACCAGAAGGGCGGAGTGGGCAAGACCACTACTGCCATCAACCTTGCTGCATCCCTGGCAGTACTCGAAAAAAAGGTACTGATAATTGATGCCGATCCTCAAGCCAACACGACTTCAGGACTGAATTTTTCACCGGACAATGACCAGAAGAGAACCATCTATGAAGTCCTCATAGGTGACATCGACATCAGGGACGCCTTGATCCAGACGGAGATTCCGGACCTGCAGATGATCCCTTCCCACATCAATCTCGTCGGTGCAGAAATCGAGATGATCGATGAGGACAACCGTGAATCGTTCCTCAAGCAAAGGCTGGCCCCTATCCGCGACGACTATGACTACATCATCATCGATTGCTCCCCCTCCCTCGGACTCATCACAATCAATGCGCTGACTGCGGCCGACTCGGTCATGATTCCAGTCCAGCCGGAGTTCTTCGCCCTGGAAGGACTCGGGAAGCTGCTCCAGACGATAAGGCTGGTCCAGCATGAAATCAATCCGGGACTTACCATCGAAGGATTCGTGGTGACGATGTTCGACGGACGCACAAAGGTGCATGCCCAGGTCGTCGGAGAACTGAGGGAGCATTTCAAGGACATGGTCTTCAAGACAATCATCCAGAGAAGCATCCGGCTCAGCGAAGCCCCTTCTCATGGAAAGCCCATCATCCTTTACGATGTCGTGAGCAACGGCACTTCCAACTACATGAACCTCGCCAAGGAAGTCCTGGAAAAGAACGAAAGAGTGTAAGAAGATGAAGAACAAACAGGAAAACAGGCTGGGGAAAGGACTCAGCGCCCTTCTTGGGGACGCCATGGTTCCCAGCCCCGAAAGGAAACCGGTCGGTTACATCAACAAAGAGATCGCAGGCGCCAAGCCTGTCCAGGACTATGGCGATGTACTCAGGATTCCGGTTGGCTTGATCGACCCCAATCCCTACCAGCCCAGGATGGCTTTCGACAGTGATTCATTGGAAGAACTCGCCGAATCCATCAGGACTTTCGGCCTGATACAGCCCATTTCCGTCAGGAAGCAGCCCGACGGACGCTACCAGATAATAAGCGGAGAACGACGGTTCAGGGCATGCCGGCTCGCGGGAATGGACGTCATTCCGGCCTACATAAGGGCGACAGACAACCAGGGCATGCTAGAAATGGCTATCGTGGAGAACATCCAGAGGCAGGACCTTGATCCGATCGAAGTGGCCATGAGCTACCAGAGGCTGATCGACGATTGTCACCTCACCCAGGAGAGGATGGCACAGAGGGTTGGAAAGAAGCGTGCATCCGTAGCCAATTATCTAAGGCTCCTGAAACTTCCCGCGAAGGTCCAGCATGACCTTAAAGCCGGCCTTATCAGCACCGGCCATGCCAAAGTCCTTCTCGGAGTGGAGGATCCGCACATCCAGGAACTGCTCTGCGACCTGATAGTGAAAGACGGCCTATCTGTACGCCAGCTCGAAGAAAAGGTCAAGAAACTTGGCAGGAACGAGACGGCTCCGGCCATCAGGCAGCAGGACCTTCCGGAAAACTATTATCGTATTCTTGAACGTATCGGCAAGTTTTTTGATAACAGCATTAGTCTGAAACGCTCCCCTTCCGGCAAAGGAACCATGACCATACGGTTCAATTCTGACGAAGAAGTGAGCAAATTCCTTAAGGCCCTGGAGGACTCGAACATCTAGTAACTTGTAATGAAGGATCTGATTCTGAAGATATTGCTTTTGATTTGCTGCCTTGCCGCTTTTTCAGTCGGTGCCAAGGCGCAGTTCAAGGAAGAAGCATTCACTCAGAATTACAACAGCCAGGCCGACTCCCTTGCATCCAGGGATTCGGTAGACCAGATGTGGTCATTCAAGGAATTCTTCCATGGAGTCGCCCGGCACGACAGCACCCTCAAGATCGGTTCCATGTTCGCCGGTTCCACCGTTTTCATAGGAGCCGAGCAATACTACAACAAGGATTATTGGAAAATCCCGGTCATCTATGCCGGCCTCGGCACCACCATAGGCTTGGGAATAAAGTACAACAAGCAGTACCGGACGTCCAAGAAAGCCTATGACGCGGCCTACGAACTGGATCCTGAGACAACCCTCACCGTCAATGAGAAAGCCCACGACATGGCGACATACATGTTCGCCGGAGCCGGCCTCATCTACTGGGGAGCATTGATGGACGGAGTGGTGAATTACAAACATGAAGTAAAGAACCAGGCCGGAAAGGCGACATTGTACTCGCTCCTCCTTCCGGGACTCGGGCAAGCCTATAATGGAGAGTACTGGAAAATCCCCATCTACTGGGGAGCCATGATAGGATCCTACCACTATTGGTCGGTCAACAACGAGAACTACAAGAGGTACAAACGCATACACAACGAAGCCACCGCTACTGATGCTACCTACACTGGCATCATCCCGGCAGAAAGGGCGCTCTACTACAGGAATGTATTCCGACGCTTCAGGGATTATTCCGTAGTAGCCATGGTCGGCAGCTACCTGCTTCAGGTAATCGACGCGAATGTGTTCTCCTACATGCAAGGCTTCGAAGTCGACGACGACCTCACCATGAGGGTCAGTCCGACAATCATCTCGCCTGCAAATGAATATGCCTTGATGCCGGCAGGAGCTCCCGGCATGTACGGGGGCGGCATCTTGCCTGGCTACAATGCCCTTGGGATGAAGATAGGGCTGACTTTTTAACAGACAACAAGGAAATGAAAAGTACGACTATAAAGAGAATACTGCTAATCTCCCTGCTGGTTGCTTTCTTACCTACGCTCGCTGATGCACAGGTCATCAGGAACCGGAAAAAGGAAGTCGAAGATCTGAAAGCGAAGGTTGATTCGCTGACTAAGGTAATAGAAGATCTCAAAGAAGAAATAATCCTCAAGGACAGCCTGACCAACGAGATGCTGGACATCTACGAAGAGAATGAGGAGAAAGGAAAGTCATGGCTCAATCCTGAAGACTACAGCCCAGAGGTGACGGACAGCCTCCTGAACATCTGGTACCTGCACAGGCAGGTCAACGAGGACAACACCAACGAGCAGTACGACATGGACTCCGTCCATTTCACATCCAACGTCTCGGATGAAGTCTTGAGAGCCAGGCTCGAGAGCATGAACTCGTTCATCACCCTGCCATACGACGAGAAAGTCAGGAACTACATGGTCCTGTATTCCGAGAAGATGCCCACGAAGATGAGCAACATCCTGGGACTCTGCCAGTACTACATGCCCATCTTCGAAGAGACTTTCAACCGCTACAACCTCCCTGACGAACTCAAGTACGTGGCCATCATCGAGTCCGCGCTCAATCCAAGGGCCGTTTCAAGGGCCGGAGCAAAGGGCATGTGGCAGTTCATGACCAAGACCGCCAAGAGTTACGGCCTTGAGATCAACTCCTACGTCGACGAAAGGCTCGACCCGTTCAAGTCTTCCGACGCTGCAGCCCGCTATCTCGAGGACTCTTACGGCCTCTTCGGAGACTGGAACTTGGCGATTTCGTCCTACAACTGCGGCCCCGGCAACGTCAACAAGGCAATACGCAGGAGCGGAAGCCGGGATTTCTGGGCTGTCTATGACTACCTTCCAAGGGAGACAAGAGGCTACGTCCCCGCCTTCGTGGGAGCGATGTATGCCATAAAATACAGCAAGGAATACGGACTCTCCCCCAACAATGTGCAGATGCCGGTCCAGGTGGACACTTTCGAGATCCGGAAGAACCTCCACCTCCAGCAGGTCAGCGAACTCATAGGTATTCCACTCAATGAGCTCCAGGACCTCAATCCACAATACATCAAGGACATAATCCCCGGCAACAGCAAGCCGTACATTCTCAGGCTGCCATACAATTATTCAAGTGCTTTCATCGAAAACGAGGACTCGATCTACACCTACAAGGCAGCTGAGTTCCTCAATCCCCAGACTCTCCTGAACACGAGTTCCACTCCCAGCCGTTCTTCATCAAGCAGCACCAGTGGAGACCGGATTTCCTACAAGGTCAAGAGCGGAGATTCCCTAGGCAAGATCGCGTCAAGGCACAAGGTCACAGTGGCCCAGCTCAAGAGCTGGAATCACCTGAAGAGCAACACGATACGCGTAGGCCAGAGACTCTACATCTACAAAGCAGGCGCTCCTTCGTCATCTTCTGCCTCTCCGGCTCCGTCAACATCGTCTGGCAGCGCCCAGGCTTCCGGCGGCACCTACAAGGTCAAGAAGGGAGACACCCTCTACAAGATCGCCAAGCAATACGGCGTTTCCCCTTCTTCGATAATGAAGCTCAACGGAATCGGAGAAACCATCCGCGAAGGACAAGTGCTCAAGATCCCTCAGAAATAATCAGAACGAAAACATGGCTTGAAACCGAGCCTCTTTTTTCCCTGGCCTCGGATCATCCATGAACGGATAGCCTATAGCAGAAACCCTGAACCAGACCTTCAGGGTTTCTCTTTTTTTCCGACCGAACCGGAACTTGGTGCCGGAGAAAGCAGACAGGCTGACTCCCCTTCCATAGTAAGCCGGGACTGTAAAATTGCCAGGAGCATCCCGCTCATAGGAATATATCCTGTCATCCCAGTTATCCACAAAAAACAAAGTCCCCCTAAGATAGGCAGAGAACCAGCCTGCCTTCCGGCCAAACTCAAGGTAAGACAGACCTGCAAGTGACTTGTACAGGCATCCCTCTATCCTCGCCCTGGCCTTCCACGTATTTTCTCCCGACTCCCCATAGCGAGCGGACAAGCCACGCTCTGACCAGTCGAAATCCATGCGCAGTCCGGTCTTGAATTTCAGATAAGGCTCGTATGGCCGGATTCTCTCGGTCACCTTGAACGAAATCACCAATGTCGAAGACAACTGTACCGGCATCTTGAAAAGTAACTTGAACTGTCTTCTGGCAGGATCGGAAACCTTGTTAGAATAATCCAAGGCGACGGAAGTACCGAATCTCTCCAAGCCCAGGGCAACGCCTTCCTCATCGGAAGTCCGGCTTGCCGCCCGAAGCCCGCCGGAATACCTGTCATCATAACCTTCAGGGTATCTCCTGGCAGACAGGTTCGCCCGGAATCCGTCCCCGAAAGGCAAAGACATTCCTCCCGCCAGAGCCAGAAGCCCGCTTTCCAGGGCGATTGCACTTTCCCCGAAAAAGACGGCACCGCGGACATTCCATCTGAAATCACCGGACAGTTTGGAAAGAGGATCCTTACCCATGGATGAAAATGCAGTTACGGCGACCTGGCCGTCCTTGCCAAGCCAGCAGGCATTGCCTCCAGCCATGATGTCAACAGGGGCCTCGCTTCGAAAAAGATCCGGAAATGAGGCGAAGGCCGTCAAGACAATCCTCCCAGCCTGGAAATCACCTGCCACTCCCCTATGGCTTCCGGTTCCTGACCATGAATATGAAGGAGACAGGCCCGAAGGTTTCTTCTGGAAGGAAGAAGAAGTCGAGAAACCGGACAGGGACATCCCGCTCCATAGAGCAAGGCCCTGGCCGAATCGCAGGTTATAGTCCCCTACGACGACCTTGGATGAATGCTTCCTGCCGAAGAAAGCTGCACTGAAGGATGGCCCGGGAATGCCATTGCGCCTGGAAAAGGTTATCTCTGCCAGATCTTCATAAACCCCTTTTGCCTTGAGTCCATAACCGGTTTGCCCATCCTTTATGTTCGTCCGAGCGACGACTTCTGTCTTGAATCCTACCTTGCCCCCAGGCGAGCCTGGTAGATTCATGCTCCTGAAAGACAGGAAGGGACCGAGAAGGTCAGCATACCCGGCTCCGAAGCCATCGACGAAGGACAATTCCATGGCAGAGAGGATGTCACCTTGCCTAGCACGGTAATCTTCGATACTGGCAACTTGGTAGCGGCTCAGCAGGCCGCTGGCCAAAAGGCGTGATGTCCCCGAGAGATTCACTTCCAAGGGGTGTTCAAGATAATGGAGGTAGCGTTCCAATTCTTCTTCCGCGAGTTCTTCCTCTGAAGACGCGCCGCTCAGGGCCAGTATCGCCTGAAGCTGGGAGTCTGTCTGCGCCCGGAGTGCCCCCGAGGCGAACGCAAAGGACGCAAGGGCGGCCAATGCCATTGGCAAGATATTGATGAAGTTTCCCATGTCTGGCAGTTTAGTGCTCCGAATATACGATTAAGAAACGTAAAAAACACCCACGATAAGAAAATGAACAGGCATTTATTTCTGTTTTTGACAGGAATATGCTAATTTTGTGTATATGCAAAACCACAATCCCATGAGCAACATCAAACTTCACGACAAATCTTTCAGGCCCTTCATTGAATATGACAAGATAGAGAATGCAATCGACGAGGTTGCAGTCAAGATCAACAAGGACTTCGAAGGATGCAAGGATGTTCCGGTCCTCCTGTGTGTACTCAACGGTTCGATCCTGTTCACTGCAGAATTGATGAAAAGACTCAAGTTCAACTGCGAGATAGTCTGCGTCAAGCTTTCCTCCTATGTCGGACTCAAGTCTTCCGGAGAAGTCAGGGACATCATCGGGATGACCGGAAGCGTCAAAGGCAAGCGGGTGATCATTGTGGAAGACATCGTCGATTCCGGCAGAACCATCGCGAACCTGACCAAGATGATGGAGGCCAACGGCGCCACTGAAACCAGGATCTGCACAATGCTTTTCAAGCCTAACTGCTACAAGCTGGACAAGAAGTTAGACTATGTTGCCATGGAGATCCCGGACGATTTCATAGTCGGTTTCGGACTCGATTATGACGGGCTTGGCAGGAACATAAAGGATATTTACGTATTGGACACAAATATGAAATACTACATTCTTTTCGGCCCTCCGGGTGCGGGCAAAGGCACCCAGGCAGCCTCAATGGCTGAACGTTTCAACCTCTGTCACATCTCCACCGGAGACCTTCTCCGCGGTGAAATGGCCAAGGGAAGTGAACTTGGACTCAAGGCAAAGGCCCTTATCGAGGCCGGCGAACTCGTCCCTGACGAGATCGTCGAAGGCATGATCGAGAATAAATTCAACACCGTGGAAGGCGTCAACGGATTCCTCCTGGACGGATTCCCCCGCACCATAGCCCAGGCAGAAGCACTCGACAAGATGCTGGCCAAGAAGGGCACGGCCGTCACAGGTGTCGTCTCCCTGATGATTCCTGACGAGATGATCAAGGAAAGGATCAAGCACCGTGCTGCCATCGAAGGCAGGGCTGACGATGCTTCCGATGAGACCATAGCCAACAGGATCAAGACCTATCACGGCAAGACCGAGCCTCTGATCGACTATTACAAGAAGGCTGGTGCCTATAATGAGATCGACGGTGTAGGAACCATCGAAGAAGTACGCGACAGGATCCATGCCTTGATGCAGAGTCTTTGACAGGCCTGCCGTTTTAATATTCAATAAAATAACAAACAATCAGTAACTTGAGGTATGAACAAGTACTTCCAAGCTGCCTTTTTCGGCATTTTCCTTACCCTCATTCCTTTAAAGGCTCAGGAATCTCTCCAGTCAATGATTGCCAGAGGGCTGGACAGGGCTCACAACCAGGCACTTATCTTAGCTGACAACCTCAAGGACAACGAAACGGCTTTGCCAAGGACTTGGGAAGACGGCCAGCTCAAGACAACCAACTACGCGGGATGGGTCTCAGGGTTCTTCCCCGGTGTCCTCTGGATGCTTTACGAAGAGACCGGTGACGATCAGCTCCTCAACTATGCCAGAAAGTACACCGCCAGAGTGGAGCCTGCGAAGAAGATGACCAGCACCCACGACCTGGGATTCATGCTGATGTCCAGTTTCGGGCAAGGTTACCGGCTGACCGGAGACCTTCACTATCTGGAAGTCATACACGAAGGTACCGACAGCCTCCTGACGCGCTGGAATGCTTCCCTGGGAGTCATGAAGTCCTGGAATGAGAATTCAAGGTGGAAGTATCCTGTCATCATCGACAACATGATGAACCTCGAGATGCTTTGCTTCTGCAGCCAGGTCTTCGGGGACAGGCACTATGAGGACATAGCTGTGACCCATGCTCTCACCACGATCAAGAACCATTTCCGTGAGGATGCTTCGACCTGGCATGTCGTCTCCTATGATCCTGCCACCGGCGGCCCTCATGCAAAGAACACTGCCCAAGGCTATTCCGATAACAGCGCATGGGCCCGCGGACAGTCCTGGGGGCTCTATGGCTACACCATGATGTACAGGGAGACTTTGGACAAGACTTTCCTGGAGCAAGCCAAGAAGATAGCCCGTTTCCTCAAGAACCACCCCAACCTACCGGAAGACAAGATCCCATGCTGGGACTTCAACGCCCCCGGAGCACCTGACACACAAAGAGATGCTTCTTCAGGAGCCATTATGGCATCGGCACTCATCGAACTCAGCCAGCTTGATCCTGGCCCTGAATCCCGAGAATGGCTTGACCTGGCAATCGCCCAGCTCCGTACTTTGAGTTCCCCTGAATACCTGGCTCAGCCGGGAGACCTTGGCGGATTCCTTCTCAAGCATAGCGTCGGAAGCCTTCCAGGCAAATCCGAGGTGGATGTTCCACTCACCTATGCTGACTATTACTACATAGAGGCCCTTCTCCGGCTGAAGAAACTTCTCTCGCGCACTGACGGCCTGGCTGACAGGAGACAATGGGTCGAGACCATGACGGCTATCGCTGAACCTGTCCTTTCCAATCTTGCTGCAGGAACCCTTAAGAAAAACATGCCTTACGAGACACTCCACAAGGAGCCGGGGCATAAGGAGGTTGCTTACCTGGAAGCTGTCGGACGTACGATCTGCGGAATTGCCCCATGGCTGGAACTGGGACCGGACGACACCGAGGAGGGAAAGCTGCGCGAGCATTTCATCGACCTGACCGTCAAGGGCTTGAAGAATGCTGTAGACCCATCTTCTCCGGATTACCTTACTTTCGGGAGCAATCATGGATCGCAACCTCTGGTCGATGCAGCCTTCCTGGCAGAAGGGATCCTGCGTGCCCCCAGACAGATCTGGGGCAGGTTGGACAAGACTACACGCGACAGGCTGATTACTGAGTGGAAGCGTTCCCGCGAGATTGCCCCCTACGAAAGCAACTGGCTTCTCTTCGCCTCAACTGTTGAAGCTGCGCTTCTGGAGTTTACCGGGAAATATGACAAAGACAGGCTGATGTATGGAATCAAGAGATTCCGCGACGACTGGTACAAGGGAGACGGCTGGTACGGCGACGGGCAGGCATTCCATCTGGACTACTACAACAGCCTGGTCATCCATCCCATGCTTACAGAAGTCCTCAGGGTAATGGACAAGCATGGCATCGAGGATGCTTCTTTCCTGAAGGAACAGGAAAAACGTCACGGAAGATTCGCTGCAGAACTTGAAAGGATGGTCTCTCCTGAGGGCACCTATCCTGTCATCGGTCGTTCCATAGCCTACAGGTTCGGTTCTTTCCATGCCCTTGCGGATGCCGCTTTCCTGCATATCCTACCTTCAGATCTGAGTCCGGCGCAGGTTCGGTGCGCCATGACAGCAGTGATTGACAGGCAGGTTTCTGCTCCGGGGACTTTCAACTATGATGGCTGGCTCAGGGTCGGCTATTTCGGAAACCAGATCAGGATGGGCGAGGCTTACATCAACACCGGCAGCGTCTATCTCTGCATGGCCGCATTCCTTCCCCTCGGACTTCCGGCTGACGATCCTTTCTGGAGTGCTCCTGGAAGGGACTGGACTTCACTAAAGGCCTGGAACGGCATCGATGTCGGCGCCGACCACGCCATATAAAGATATTTTGTACCTTTGCTGCCATTATGCCAGACTCTAATTTCATAGACTACGTCAAGATCTACTGTGCTTCCGGCCACGGAGGCGCTGGTTCCGCCCATCTTCACAGGGCCAAGTATGTTCCCAAAGGCGGCCCTGACGGAGGAGACGGAGGCCGTGGAGGCCACATCATACTGCGTGCGAACCCTCAGTTCTGGACTCTCATCCACCTGAAGTACCGCAAGCATGTCAAGGCCGACGACGGAGGCCATGGAGAAGGCGGACTAAGGACCGGGAAGAACGGAGAGGACATCATCCTGGAAGTCCCGGTCGGTACCGTGGCCAAGGATGTCGAGACGGAAGAGGTCCTTTTCGAGATGATGGAGCCAGGCGAACAGAGGATCCTGTGCAAGGGAGGCCGCGGCGGTCTTGGGAACAACAATTTCAAGACAGCCACGAACCAGACCCCTCGCTATGCCCAGCCGGGCGAAGAAGGCCAGGAAGGATGGTTCATCCTTGAACTCAAGCTACTCGCCGATGTCGGTCTGGTAGGTTTCCCGAATGCAGGGAAATCCACCCTGCTTGCCTCCATCACGGCTGCAAAGCCCAAGATCGCCAACTATGCTTTCACCACCCTGGAACCTAACCTGGGCATTGTGAAATACTACGACGACCAGTCTTTCGTCATGGCCGACATTCCCGGGATCATAGAAGGTGCCCATGAAGGCAAGGGTATAGGAATACGTTTCCTCCGCCATATCGAAAGGAACTCCGTCCTGCTGTTCATGGTCTCTGCTGAAGAGAATGACATTGCAGCCTGCTACGGTACCCTTCTGAGGGAACTCGAAGAATACAACCCGGAACTGCTCGACAAGAACCGTGTCCTGGCTATCACCAAGTGTGACTTGATCGACAAGGAAATCGAGGCTGACATAGCCCCCGGCCTGCCGGAAGGAATACCTCATGTGTTCATCTCCTCTATCTCCGGGGAGGGCCTCAAGGAACTTAAGGACATGCTATGGTCTGCGCTTCAGTCATAGATACCCTTCATGGCTTCGACCAGCAGATAACCCTGCTCCTGAACAGCTGGAACAGCAGCTGGAGCGACAGTTTCTGGCTGATGATGTCCAACAAGGGATTCTGGATCCCGACTTATGCGATATGCGTCTTCTACCTGTTCAAGAGACTGGGATGGAAAAAAGCGCTGATCGTCATAGCGTCGGCAGCAGTTGCTTTCGCTCTCTGCGACCAGCTGTCGAACATGGTGAAGCATGGGGTTTCACGGCTGAGGCCAAGTTATTCCTTCAAGATGCTGGACGGAGGCCTGAATGTCCTTGAGAGGCGCGGAGGCTACTATGGATTCTTCTCCGCCCACGCCGCCAATGCCTATGCTGTCGCCTTGTGCCTCATCATCGGTTTCCGCAATGACCCGACCCACACTTACAACGCTTTCTGCAAATGGGCGCTCGCCTGGGCGATGCTCGTTTCCATCAGCCGGATATTCGTTGGCAAGCATTACCTGGGCGATATCCTTGTAGGTGCCATGATTGGGTTCGCCGTGGGGTATTTCGTCGGTATGCTGACAAGGTACCTCATCCAGAAATACATTGACAATGTACCCCCGACAGGCCTTACGACGATTATCAATAAATAGTACAGTGTGTGAGGGGGCTATGGTGGTTTGCACCACTGCCACCCTCGGCACGTTAAGAGGGGGGACCGGAGCGAAGCGAACGGTGGGGCCGCAAAGCGGCGGTGCAAACCACCATAGCCCCCTCACCAAATTCTACTGTAGAGTAACTTGTCGAAAAGAAGCTATAGCGCAGGGAGGATCTTCTCCATCATTATTCCCCTTGAACCCTTCACCAGGACCGTAGCCCCGGAAACGGGATTGGACCGCAGCCATGCAGCAAGTTCTTCGGAAGTTGAGAACAATCTAACGGCATCACCCGCACTTGCCACTTTCCCGAATTCTTCCCCGACAAGACAGACAAGGTCAAGCCCCATCGAACTGACCTTCCTGAAGACTTTCCCATGCTCCGCCACCGAATCGTCTCCAAGTTCCCTCATGTCGCCAAGCATGGCCATCTTGTGCTCCGCCTCGACTGCAGCGAGGTTGTCAAGAGCCGCATCCATGCTGCTGGGATTGGCATTGTAGGCATCCACGATGAGCACATTGCGGTCAGTCTTCTCCATCTGGGAACGATTGTTCTTGGGTATGAATGAACTGACTGCCTCCACGGCCTTCTCCAGGGACACGCCGAAATATTCACCTACGGCAAGCGCCGCCACCACGTTGGTTGCATTGTAAGCCCCGGCAAGGTGTGTCTGGATCAGCGTTCCGTCAGGCAGCCTGAGCCTCAGGAAAGGATGGGCGGCGCTCGATGGAAGGACAGTGATTCCCTGACGGTTAAGACCGTATGGAATGACAGCTTCGTCCAGCTTGTCTTTCCAACGCTCTCCTGCCATTTCCATGAGGTTGGGATCATCGGCATTGACAAAAGCCCGGCCGCCATGGGCATAAAGATAGTCATAGAGTTGCCCTTTCGCTTTCTTGACACCCTCGAAGCTTCCGAATCCAAGCAGATGCGCTTTCCCGACATTGGTAATCAATCCGAAATCTGGCTCACAGACATTGACAAGCTTGGAGATGTCGTCAGGATGGTTGGCCCCCATCTCGATCACGGCCAGCTGGGTGCCGTCACCTATGGAAAGCAGGGAAAGAGGCACTCCGATGTCATTGTTCAGGTTACCCTTGGTAGCTGTCACTGAATATTTCATTGAAAGCACCCTTGTGACAAGTTCCTTGGTGGTCGTCTTGCCGTTTGTCCCGGTCAGGCCAATGACAGGCAGACGCCTGCCATCGACAAGGATCGATTCACGGTGATGCCTTGCCAGCCCCTGGAGAGCGGCCAGGGTGGACGGGACGGCGATTATCCTCGGATCACCCGAAAAGGACGCTGCCGACCCAGCATCAACTACGGCATAGCCGGCCCCTTGCTCAAGAGCCTTGGAAGCATATTCATTACCATCGAAATTCTCACCTTTCAGAGCGATGAAAAGCTCACCTCCCTCGATGGTCCGGCTGTCGGTCGTAACGCGGGTGCACCGCTTGAAAATTGAATAGAGTTCCTCTATGTTCATTGCATGGATCTACTTTGTGCCGGTGCTCCCCCACCCGCCGGCTCCGCGAGCCGTCTCGTTGAGTGCCTCGACATCCTCCCATTCGACACGCTCGTGCCTGGCCACAACCATCTGTGCTATCCTTTCTCCGGGTACGATTTCGAATGGTTCATTGGAAAGATTGACAAGGGAAGTGCGCAATTCTCCTCGGTAATCGGCATCAACCGTCCCGGGCGAATTTATCACGGTTATCCCATGTTTTGTAGCCAGCCCGCTACGAGGCCTTATCTGGGCCTCGTAGCCGACGGGCAGCTCAATGTATATTCCAGTAGGGACCAGGACCCTCTCCAGCGGACGGAGGACGATGGGAGCATCGATGTTCGCTCTCAAGTCCATGCCTGCAGAGGCTTCCGTCGCATAGAAGGGATCAGGCCAGTTACTCTTGTTTACTATCTTGACTTTCAACATCTTTTTCTTTGTCAGGGATGATAAGGTTAAGGATCACGCCGACCAGGGATGCGAGGCCGATGCCTGCGAGGGAGAACTTGCCGAAGCTGATGATAGCGCCACCGATTCCGATAGTGAGGATGAGAGATGCGATTATCAGGTTGCGGGTCTTGTTCATGTCGACCTTTGCCTTGACCAGGTTATTGATTCCGACCGCTGCGATGCTTCCGAAAAGAAGTAGCATGATTCCGCCGAGGACCGCAGTGGGGATGGTCTGGATGGCGGCTCCGACTTTACCGATCAAGGAGACCAGGATAGCGGAAATGGCTGCTATCCTCATGCAGGAAGGATCGGTGACCTTGGTGAGGGAAACGGCGCCTGTGACCTCTGAATATGTAGTAACGGGTGCACCGCCGAGGAAGGCGGCGAGCATGCAAGCAAGGCCGTCTCCTGCCATGGTACGATGCAGGCCGGGATCCTTGATGAAGTCCTTTCCGGCAATCTCGCTGATGGCATAGACATCACCGACATGCTCGATGATAGGAGCGATTGCCACAGGAGCCATGAATATGATAGCCTGCCATGAGAAACTCATCTTGGCAAAATGAGGGAGTGCGAACCACTTGGCCTGGGCGACGGGAGAGAAGTCCATTCCGCTCCTGAAAAAGAGGACGGCCGCAATGTATCCTGCGATAGCTCCGAAGACTACAGGGATGAGTTTGATGATGCCCTTTCCCCAGATGGAGCAAGCTATGGCGACCAGGAGGGAAATGATAGCCAGGACCCAGTTCTTGCTGGCCATGTCGACTCCGGTTCCGGCAAGGGAAAGACCGATGAGGATGATGACCGGACCGATCACGATCGGAGGGAATAGTTTCTTGATGAAGGAGATGCCGAACAGCTTGACAAGAAGGCTCATCAGGAGATACACGACACCGACTGCCACAAGCCCGCAGAACATACCGCTCATGCCGTAGAGTTCAGTGGCTTTCACTATGGGTGCAATGAAAGCAAAGCTGCTGCCAAGGTAGATCGGGACCTTGCCGGCCGTCACTCCATGGAAAAGGAGCGTACCGAGACCGGCGGCTAGAAGGGCGATGGCTGGATCGAAGCCAACCAGAAGAGGAACCAGGACCGTGGAACCGAACGCCACGAACATGAACTGAACGCCGACTATCGTACGTTTCAGTGGGGATAAGGTTTGTGTGGACATTTTAGATATAGAATAGAAGATTATTTGGAAGCCTGGTAATACAAGAATGCAGCTACGATTCCGAAGATTACGTTAGGCAGCCAGAGAGCCACGAACGGTGGCAGCGAACCCGAATAGACAAACATCTGGCTGAAACGAAGGAAAAGGATATAGGTAAAACTGAGTGCTATGCCGATTCCGATGTTGAGCCCTATCCCACCCCTTCTCTTGCGGGAAGAAAGGCTCACACCCATGATAGTCAGGATGAATGCAGAGAAAGGAAGGGCATAGCGGGTGTGCTTTTCAATCAGGGAATACATCACATTGGCATCCCCCCTCAGCTTCTGCTGCTTGATAAGCCCGTTCAGATGCTTGATAGGTAGCGTCTCCACGGTACCCTTGTTCCTGTAGAAGTCCGTGACGGTAAGGTTGATCACTGTGTCCAGCCTGGCGCCGGTCCTGACCTTATCTTCAAGTCCTTCCGTGAAATCCCTGATGAAATACTTGTTTAGCTTCCAGCCTCCCATGGTACTGTCCCAGACGGCAGTCTCTGCGGAAAGCTTGCTCTGGATCTTGTTGTCGCGGATGTCCTCGAGGGTGAACCCATAGGCAGTGTTGTTCCAGGCACTGAAAGACTCCACATAGACGAACTTGCCCGTGTCGATCTGGTAATGGACATTGTGGGTGCTGAACGGGTTCTTGTGTTTGACATAGGTCGTCTCGAACCCCAGCCTGTGGACATTCGCCCTAGGGATGACCCAAAGGTTCAGGGACAGGGACAGCAAGGCGATCAATGCAGCCGAGATCATGTAAGGGAGCATCATCCTCCTGTAGCTCACGCCGCATGAAAGGATAGCGATGATCTCGCTGTTGGCGGCCATCCTGGATGTGAAGAAGATCACCGTGATGAACACGAACAAGGGGCTGAACATGTTCATGAAGTAAGGGACGAAGTTCAGGTAATATTCAAAGATGATTTCGTTCAGCGGGGCCTTGTTCTCCACGAAATGGTTGATCTTCTCGCTGATGTCGAAGATGATCACGATCCCGATGATCAGGATCAGTGCAATGAAGAAGGTCAGTATGAACTTCTTGATGATGTACTTGTCTATCTTTTTCAGCGGACTCTCCATTCCCTACAACCTTGTACTGATTTTCTTCACCGCCTCATCCTTCCAAGCTGCGAAATCCCCGGCCTCGATGTGGATGCGTGCCTTCCGGACCAGATCCAGATAGAATGCCAGGTTGTGCTCGCTGGCGACCATCGCAGCAAACATCTCCTTGGCTATGAAAAGATGGTGGAGGTAAGCTTTCGACTATTCCCTGTCAACAAATGATGTACCATCGGGATCGAGAGGGGAAAAATCATCCGTCCACTTGGAGTTGCGCATGTTGATTATGCCATTCCATGTGAAAAGCATCCCGTTACGGCCGTTCCTCGTGGGCATGACACAGTCGAACATGTCCACTCCACGGGCAATCCCCTCCAGGATGTTGGCAGGAGTCCCGACTCCCATAAGGTACCGAGGCTTGTCTTCCGGAAGCAGAGGGCATACCAGTTCCAGCATCTCGTACATCTTCTCGGTAGGCTCCCCAACCGCAAGTCCGCCGATGGAAAAGCCTCCTACCCCAGGGCAATCCCTTGTCAGTTCCAAGGCGTGCTCTACGGCACGCTTGCGGAGATCAGGGTAGACGCAACCCTGGATTATAGGGAACATCGCCTGGTCATAACCATAGAGCGGCTCGGATTCCTTGAAGCGCTTGAAGAAGCGTTCCAGCCAGCCCTGGGTCAGTTTCAAGGACTTCGAGGCGTACCTTTCATCGGCATCTCCCGGACAGCATTCGTCAAGGGCCATCATGATGTCGGATCCGATGATCCTCTGAGTGTCCACATTGTTTTCAGGAGTGAACATGTGGCTTGAGCCATCGATGTGAGAACGGAAACGGCAGCCTTCCTCGGTTATCTTCCTTATCTGGGTAAGTGAAAAGACCTGGAAACCGCCGCTGTCAGTGAGGATCGGCCTGTCCCACGACTCGAACTTGTGAAGTCCGCCAGCCTTCCTGAGCGTATCCAGCCCAGGACGGAGATAGAGATGATAGGTGTTGCCGAGGATTATCTCGGCATTGATGTCTTCCCTGAGATCCTTGTGATAGACTCCTTTGACAGATCCGACTGTCCCGACGGGCATGAAAATGGGGGTCTTGACTTCACCGTGGTCTGTGGTGAAAACCCCGCACCTTGCCATGCTTCCCGGATCTGCAGCTGTCCTGGTGAATTTCATTCTTTAGCTTTTGACATTCAAATATAGTGTTTTTTAAGCTAAAAACTCTTATTTTTGTTCGAATAGATCCACTCTGACAATAATTAAACAAACACATAATGAACAACAAATCCATCACCTTCAGGCTGATACTCCTTAATTTCCTTGAATTTGCAGTCTGGGGGGCTTATCTCACATCACTCGGGCGCTACCTGGGGAACATCGGACTAGGCAACCAGATCAAGTGGTTCTTCGCCATGCAGGGCATCGTCTCGATATTCATGCCCACCCTTATGGGAATACTCGCCGACAGGAAGATCCAGGCTCAGAAAGTCTTGTCCCTCTGCCACCTGCTGGCCGGACTTTTCATGATTGCCGCCGGCCTTTACTGCTATCGTGCCGGGGATGCAATCTCGTTCGGACCGCTCTTCACCCTCTACGGCATCAGCGTGGCTTTCTTCATGCCCACCATCGCCCTTGTCAATTCCGTCGCCTACAATGCCCTTGAATCAGTCGGAAAGGATCCTGTCAAGGACTTCCCTCCGATCAGGGTCTTCGGCACCGTCGGATTTATCATCAGCATGCTCTGCACCAACTGGGTCAAGATAGGAGGCGTGGCCATGCAGGACTCCTACACCCAGCTGATAACCTCGGGCGTCCTTTCCCTGGTCCTCTGCTGCTATGCCCTGACAATGCCTCCCGTACCGACAAAGGAAGGAGTTGCCGGACAGTCCCTGACGGAAGCTCTCGGGCTGAAGGCTTTCACCCTTTTCAAGGACAGGCAGTTCGCGATCTTCTTCATATTCTCGATGCTGCTAGGCTCGGCCCTCCAGATAACGAATGGCTATGCCAATACTTTCCTCGGTTCCTTCGCAGCCGACCCTGCCCTGGCCGACACCTTCGCCGTCAAGAATTCCAATGCCCTGCTGTCGATTTCCCAGGCATCTGAGACCCTCTGCATCCTCCTGATACCATTCTTCATGAAGCGTTTCGGAATGAAGAACGTAATGCTCATAGCGATGTTCGCCTGGGTGTTCAGGTTCGGATTCTTCGGGATGGGTTCACCTGACATGCCGGGAGTCATCCTCTTCATCCTCTCCTGCATCGTCTATGGTGTGGCATTCGACTTCTTCAACATCTCCGGTTCCCTCTATGTCAATGAGAACACGGACACCGACATCCGTTCCAGCGCCCAGGGCCTGTTCATGCTGATGACCAACGGGCTCGGCGCATCCATCGGCACACTTGCGGCCGGATGGGTAGTTGAACGCTGCGGCTGCTTCGAGAACCCTGCCAACTGGTCTAAGGCCTGGTACATCTTCGCTGCCTATGCCTTCGTCGTCGGTATCCTGTTCATGATACTTTTCAAGGATCCTCGCAAAGTCCGGCCAGCGAATACGGCTGCCGGCACCGTTCAATCTTGAACACATTGGAATCAGACACACAGTACCTGATGTCATAGCATCGATACTCTGCATGTTTCCCGGCCTTGCGGTAGGAAGTGATACATTCGAACTTGTATCCCATCTGCTCAAGGTCGGGAACTGCTATTCTCCGGATCCCCCTGGCGACCAGCGAATCCAGCAGCGAGTGGTTCCTGTCCAAGGAACGGATCGTCTTCTTCCGTATGACCTGGAAACGCCCGTCTTCGTTATAATGCCACCGGTTCCTGCAAGACTGTGAGCAGAATTTCATGTCGCTCCTCCCCCACGGAAGGACTTCCCCACATTCCAGGCAGCGGCCCCTTACTTCCTCGTTCCTTTCCTCCATAACAAGCAATTTTTATGTTGATGAAGACAAATCTGGCCAAGAAATCCGAGAAGAACAAACAATTTGAGGGGTATGGGATGACAATGGACGTAAGCGGACCCAAAAAGAATTATTATAGCCGATAATATATTATTAATCAGGATTAAATCAAATATTATCTACATTAAAGAATTAATAAAAGGAAGTCCTTGTTGATAAATAACAGAAACATTTCCTGCATTTTTCTTTGGCATTGTTCAAGGGAAGGAAAATGCGCCGTAGCTTTGCAGTCGTCAACAATTTAAAAACTTGAATTATGGAACAATTGAACAGAATCGAGATCAGAGGAAACATCGGAAACGTCAACATCCTCAAAGTACGGGACACAAGGGTCGCCCATTTCTCAGTGGCCACCAATTTTGCCTACAAGGACAGGAACGGAGAGCCTGTGATCGAAACCACATGGCACAATGTAACGGCATGGGAAGGCAACAAAGGAATCACGTCGCTGGATGTGCTACAGAAGGGATTTCCAATCTATGTGACAGGTCGGCTCAGGGTCCAGAAATACATCGGCAGCGACGGAATGGAGAAGACGGGAGTGGATGTAATTGCGACGAGTATCGAAGCCGTCAACAGCGACGTAATGCCGCAGATGAGCTGATAATCCTGCTACTTGATTTATTACTTTAAGTAGTAGATTCTAGCATGATAACCCTATTATTTAGGGACTTATAGCCTATTAAATGAACTATTTTTACAATAAATTGCGAAAAAAGTTTGGAATTGAATAAAATATATTTATCTTTGCTGCACAATAAGTCAGCAGGCAAAGGCTGGTAGACGCCGAAGCGGAATTCCTTGGTGCTTTTCAAGGCCGTAAGGCAGCAGAAATGCCGGAAGAGTCCGCTCTCCACTGCCAGAACTCCTTACCGCAGACAGTTTTTCTTGCGAAAACCGCGGCACGAATCCATTTCATGCCGCGGTCTTCATTTAAGTATACCCTTGTAAATTACTTAATTATCTCAAGTCTTCTAAAGATATTCTCTAAGCGAGTGATACCATCTTCCACTTGCTCTTTCGAATGCGTTGCCATCAAGGCAAACCGGATTATGACCGAATCCTGAGGCACTGCCGGAGGGATGACTGGTGTGATGAAGACTCCGTCGTCAAGGGCCATCTTGACTGCCGTAAGACATTTGTCGACATCCCGTACATACAGAGGGAAAATTGGAGACTGAGTCCCTCCGATGTCAAATCCTCTCCTTACGAACTCCTCATGTGCGAAATTGGTAATGTCCCAAAGATGTGAGATTCTCTGAGGCTCTTCCAGCATGATGTCGATAGCCTTGCTGACTGCAGCCACATTTGCGGGAGGCATGCTGGCGCTGAAGATCAGTGACCGGGAATTATGCTTGATGTAATTGAGCATGACATGGTTGCCGGCAATGAACCCACCCAGCGAGCCGAATGACTTCGAGAATGTCCCCATGATCAGGTCAACACGGTCTGTAACTCCGAAATGGTCGGAAGTGCCACGCCCCTGGTTACCGATCACACCCAAGCCATGAGCATCATCGACCATGACTGCAGCATTATATTTGTCTGCCAGGTCAAGAATCTGGGGAAGGGGTGCAATGTCGCCGCTCATGGAATAGATCCCGTCCACGACAATGAGCTTCGGAGAATCTGTTTCCACCCTCGAGAGCTTGTCTTCAAGGGAGGCCATGTCATTATGGCCGAACTTGAGGACTTTGCTGAATGAAAGCCGGCTTCCGTCAATTATGCTTGCATGGTCATAGGAGTCAAGGAAGATGTAGCCGTCGCGTGTGCCCAGGGAGACGGTGCCAAGGTTTACCTGAAATCCGGTGCTGTAGGTCACGGCTTCTTCCTTTCCAACCAGCTTCGCGAGTTTTTCCTCGAGTTCAAGATGTATGTCAAGAGTCCCGTTAAGGAACCGTGATCCAGAACAGCTGGTGCCATATTTCTTGATTGCTTCGATTGCCGCCTCCTTCAGACGGGGATCGTCGGAAAGTCCGAGGTAGGAATTGGATCCGAACATCAGGACGTCTTTTCCCTGCATCTTGACCACCGGGTCCTGACCTGACTCCAAAGGCCTGTAGTAAGGATAGATTCCCTTCTCCTTTACCTCTTGCGGAAGTGTGTATTTGCCGAACAGTTCGTTAAACAGTACGTTCATCTATCTCCTATTTGAACAGCAAATTTAAAAAAATCAAAAAAAAATGCGGGGCTGTTATGCCAAAAGACAACAATTATAGACCATTATACATTTCGGCATAGTACTTCAGATAATCTCCACTCGTCACTCCCTGAAGCCATTCCTGATTGTCCAGATACCAGCGCACCGTCTTTTCAATCCCTTCTTCAAACTGAAGAGATGGCTGCCAGCCAAGCTCTTCCTTCAGCTTCGTGGAATCAATGGCATACCTCAGGTCGTGGCCTTTCCTGTCAGTTACATAGGTAATGAGGTCTTCATCTGCACCCTCGGACCTTCCCAGAAGCCTGTCCGTTGTCTTGACAAGAAGCCTGACCAAGTCTATGTTCTTCCACTCGTTGAATCCGCCGATATTGTAGGTCTCTCCGCTGACACCCTCATGGAAAACCAGGTCGATGGCCCTGGCATGGTCCTCGACGTAGAGCCAGTCCCTGACATTCTCGCCGCGTCCATAGACAGGAAGAGGCTTGCGATGGATGATGTTGTTGATGAACAGGGGGATGAGCTTCTCCGGGAACTGGTACGGACCATAGTTGTTCGAGCAGTTGGTCACCACGACAGGCATTCCGTATGTGTCGTGGTAGGCCCTGACGAAATGGTCGCTGGAGGCTTTGGCAGCCGAATAAGGACTATGCGGGGAGTAACGGGTAGTCTCGGTGAAAAAGTCGTCGCCATAAGGTCCTCCTCCCCTCTCATTGCCGGCAGGATCACCTTCCGGACGGGATATCTCCAGTGCACCGTAGACTTCATCCGTGGAAACATGGTGGAAACGCTTGTCTTCCCAACCTTGCGGCTCCCAGTATTCCCGGGCGGCCTGCAGAAGCGACAGTGTCCCCATGACATTGGTCCTTGCAAAAAGGAACGGATCCTTGATCGACCTGTCCACATGGCTTTCAGCGGCAAGGTGGATTATTCCGTCCACATGGTTGGAAACAAGGATTTCCTTCACCACATCGAAATCACATATGTCAGCCTTGATGAAAGTGTAGTTAGGCCTGTCTTGAACATCCTTCAGATTGGCCAGATTGCCGGCATATGTCAGCTTGTCAAGGTTTATTATGTGATAGTCAGGGTATTTTTCCACCATCAGCCTTACCAGATGGCTACCGATGAAACCGGCTCCACCGGTGATGATCAATGTCTTCCTGGGTTCCATAAGGATTATTGTCTTGTCATCTTGCCTTGGTCAAGGGCATCATAGGCTGCCCTCTTCCTGAAAATGTCTATGGCTGTAAAGATCGAAGACATCATTGAATGAGGATCAGCCTCATCCCTTCCGGCCATCTCATAAGCCGTCCCATGGTCGGGAGATGTCCTTACGATAGGCAGTCCTGCTGTGAAATTGACTCCGTCTTCGAAGGCCAGTGCCTTGAAAGGAGCCAGGCCCTGGTCATGGTACATGGCAAGGGTGGCATCGAACTTGGCATATTGCCCGAGACCGAAGAAACCGTCAGGTGAATATGGTCCGAAAGCAAGGATGCCTTCTTGGGAAGCAGCCTTGACGGCAGGCAGGATGATCCTTTCCTCCTCATCGCCCAGCAATCCGCCGTCTCCGCAATGTGGATTGAGTCCGAGGACAGCGATCTTCGGCTCCACGACTCCGAAATCCCTCTTCAGTGAAGAGGACATGAGACGGAGCTTGCTCAGGATAGCCTCCTGGGTGATGGAAGAAGGAACGTCCTTGAGAGGTATATGGCCTGTCACGACTCCGATCTTGAGCCAGTCGGAAACCATGAACATGGCGACATCATCGACGCCGAACTCTTTCTGCAGATACTCCGTATGGCCCGTGTTTCCGAAGCCTTCGTTCACCATCGCCCTCTTGTTGATAGGCGCCGTGACAAGGACGTCTATGTCCCCGGCCTTGATGTCCCTGACTGCGCATTCGAGTGCCTTGATAGCTGATTTGGCACTTTCCGGAGTTGCTTGTCCCGGTTCCACGAAAGTGTTGTCCGGAAGGCAGTTGACTATGTTGATCTTCCTTGGTTTCGCATCCCTTGCGCCCTGGATCACGTAAGTGTCCATCTGGTCGAGGTTGTGGATCTTTTTCCTGTAGAAACCGAAGATCTTGGAAGATCCGTAGATCACAGGAGTGAAAGACTCAAGGATCCTGGCATCTGCCAGGGACTTGATTATCACTTCATAACCGATTCCATTGCCGTCACCTTGGGTGATACCGACAACCGGTTTCTTGGTATTCCTGTCTGACATATAGTTTCTCGATTATTTATTGTTCAAAATCAATCTGACCTTCAGCTTGGGATTGCTCATAACCCTCATCTGGAGGAAGGACGATTCCAGCTGCAACCGCTCCAGCTCCGGCCGCCACTGCCATGGCATCGCATCTTTCGTTCTCCGGATGTCCGGCATGCCCCTTCACCCAATGGAAAGTCACTTTATGAAGGGAACTGACGGAGAGGAAACGCTGCCAAAGGTCAATGTTCTTAACTTTCTTCCATCCCCTACGCTGCCAGTTTTCAAGCCATCCCTCATTCACAGCCTTCACGACATAGGAAGAATCGCTGTACGCCTCCACTTTGGCTTCTTTCCAACGGATTGCTTCCAGGCCGACTATCACCGCCAGCAGTTCCATCCTGTTGTTGGTGGTCCTGGCGAAGCCTCCGCTAAGCTCTTTCTCGAGAGTTCCGCACTTGAGGATTACACCATAGCCTCCAGGGCCAGGATTGCCACTCGAAGCGCCGTCTGTGTAGAGGAATATAATAGGTCGCTTTTTGTCCATCAATGCAAATATAATCTAAAATTTTTGGGCTTCTTTATTTTTGTGACTATTTTTGGGAATATGAACGTCCTTGTCACCGGAGCAAACGGTCAGCTCGGCAGCGAACTGCGTGAAGTTTCCGCTGGAGGAAGGGACCGGTACATATTCACCGATGTCTCTTCTCTTTCCGGTGTAGAAACGGTTTTCCTGGACATCACCAACATCGAAGCACTCAGGATCATCTGCGATTCCGAGCAGGTCGATGTCATCGTCAACTGCGCAGCTTACACAGCCGTCGACAAGGCGGAGGACGACCACAACGGGGCAATGCTCCTGAACAGCATGGCGGTCGCCAATCTGGCGAAGGTTGCGGCTGAAAGAAACGCCACCCTGATCCACATCTCCACCGACTATGTCTTCCATGGAGACATGACGGTACCTTACAAGGAAGACTGGCCCACCGACCCTCTGGGAGTTTACGGTTCCACCAAGCTTCTGGGAGAACGCGAGATAGCCAAGTCCGGATGCCGGAGCATCATATTCAGGACCGCTTGGCTCTACTCCCCTTTCGGAAAGAATTTCGTCAAGACCATGAGGAGCCTGACTGCCGAAAGGGATTCAATCAAGGTGGTTTTCGACCAGGTCGGCACTCCGACCTATGCCAGGGACCTTGCCTGCCTGATAGTAAAAGTCATAAGCGAAGGACTCCTTGACAAGACCGGCACCTATCACTTCAGCAACGAGGGGGCCATCTCATGGTACGACTTCGCTAAGGCTATCTGCGAATTGAGCGGGAACAGATGCGACATAAGGCCATGCCACACCAATGAGTTCCCTTCCAAGGCAGAAAGGCCCCGGTTCTCAGTGCTTGACAAGACCAAGGTCAAGGAAACTTTCGGCATAACCATCCCTTACTGGAGGGATTCCCTGATCCATTGCATTAAAAGACTGGAAAAATGAAAGGAATAGTCCTGGCTGGAGGAAGCGGCACAAGGCTTTACCCCATCACCAAGGGTGTCAGCAAGCAGATGCTTCCGATTTACGACAAACCGATGGTGTACTACCCTGTCTCGGTGCTCATGCAGGCCGGCATCAGGGACATCCTAATCATCTCCACCCCGGTCGACCTCCCCATGTTCGAGAGGCTCCTCGGAGACGGGAGCGATTTCGGTGTCCGTTTTGAATATGCCGTACAGCCTTCACCTGACGGTCTTGCACAGGCATTCATCATCGGAGAAGAGTTCATAGGGAAGGATTGCGCCTGCCTTGTCCTCGGCGACAACATATTCCATGGGGCTGGATTCGTACAGATGCTTTCCGAAGCGGTGTCGACAGCCGAGACTCTTGACAAGGCCACTGTTTTCGGTTACCGTGTCGTGGATCCACAGAGATACGGGGTCGCCGAATTCGACTCCGAAGGCAACTGCCTCAGCATTGAAGAAAAACCAGCCGTCCCAAAGAGCAATTTTGCAGTCACAGGATTGTATTTC
>CADBMD010000112.1 GCA_902795735.1 uncultured Bacteroidia bacterium | reverse complement strand
TACCTTAGTACCTTCGCAGGCGCCTTTCAATGAATATTTGTCATTGATGATGAATGATCTGCCTCTCTTGAGTGAGTACTTGCGAGTCCATTTCGAGACCCTTGCCTCCTCGGGATATGCGCTGGAGATGTCTGTGGAGAATTCCACCTGTGAAGAAGTGGACTTGAAGGCGGAATCCTTTGCCTTGAAGTCTCCTCCGGCTTTCTGCATCACTCCGTTGATGACGGGGAGGTTATGGTAGCCGGACTGCATGGTCCAGATGTCGTAACGGCTTCCGCTGAACGTCTGTCTGGTGTAAGTCCCTACTCCCGGATCCACCAGGACTGGTTTGGAATCATAGTATAGGATGAACGAGCCTACATCGTTATGGTTGTGTTGCTCGGCATTGTTCCCGCCTTTGGCAGCGAAGAAGAATCCTTCCTTGCTGTTCTTCATGTCGCGTCCGACAGCGACTTGAAGGTCAGGCATGTAGGTCTCGCCCACCAGGATTTCCTTGCCCGGGACCTCGGAATCATATTCAAAGACATCCATCAATGCCGAAACCACCTCTCCACTGATGGCCTTCATCCCAAAGTTGTTGACTTCCTTTGCAAGGAAGGCTCCGAACTCCTGCATGTCACTGTCTCCGATGTCCTTGCCATATCGCATGATACTGACGCCGCCATGGGTGATGCGGGGAGGTGCGTCTGCGAAATTGACATAGTTCACACCGTTACCGATGTAGAGCTTGTAGATGTAGCGCCCCATCTCGGTAATGATGTCTTTCTTGAATATGTCTATGGCACCTCCGGAAAACGTCTTGAGCAGTGACAGGTAGTCGTACATGTAGCCGACGGCCACGCTCCAGTAGGAAGGGCCTTCGTTGCACCCGCCGTCATCCGGATAGGAATTGATGAACAGGTCGACGGACTGCATGGTCTTGTATATTCCGTCCAGACGCTTCTGGGGATCTGTCTCGAGCAGCAGGATACATGAAAGCAAGTTGTAGCTGCACCAGGGGGTCCAGTTGTTGACATTCCCGACATTCCAGCCGGTAATCCACCACATGTCGTTCTTGCTATAATATGGATCGAGGATTTTCTTGTGCATCTCCTCCAGCAAACGGGCATTTATTATGGGGCTTACCTTATCGAATTCTTCATGGAAGAAGTACCATGTCCATGCCAGGGTCGATGCGACATCTCCTGTAGTGAGGTCTATGACGGGATTCGATGCATCCGGAAGGATAGTGACCGGATTCTCGATCTGGCAGCCATAATCGTAAAGGTAGAAATGGGCGGAACTTCCCCAGAATGTCTGTTCACAGTAGGTGAAAACACCATTGATTATGTCGTCCAGGAAGCGTCCCTCCCCTTCCACCAGTTCGGCGTATACAAGGGCTCTCAGGGCATTCAGCCTCTGGGCGATCCTATTATCCACTACGGCGCGGTTCCCGTTCCTGGTGAACTCCAGGTACTGTGTCGGAAGGACGGACGGCCATTCGTAGCCTAGATATTTCTCTCCTGCCGTGACAGTCGCTTGCCTTTTTGCCTCCGGGATCGCATCCCAGGCAGCCCTGTCGGTATAGGAAGGCAGTTTCACCCAGTCAAGGTTGTAAGGACAGAACTTGCTCACGAAAGCCCTGTCGTAAGTGTCGGTAAGCAAGTTCCTCCTGGCAGCACCGAAACAAGTCTGGGGTAATAAGAAAAAAAGCAAGCTTGCCATTGAAAGCAAGCTTGCAAGTAGATAACCCTTTCTCATCTGAATATGTTCATGACATGCACACATGCTCGGGCGTCATGCATCGGATACATCCGGAATGCAATCGTGTCCACCGTGTCGTTCAGATGATCCTTTATGTAATCCCAGATACGCATGGCATAGTCGGCCCCCTCGGGGATGCTCTGGTACTTCCAGGCGCACAGGTTGGCAATCAACGCCTCGGCCTGGACCCATGGCATCATCTGGCTATCGAGTGAACCGTCGGAATCTTTGCCCAGGGCCACATAACCGTCTCCCATAAGTCCGTCCATGCCCGCCTTGTAGAGCTCCAGGCAGATGGACTTAACATGGTTGATGGCATCAATGTCTTCGATGGCATAGGCGGCATCCAGGATTGCCCATGAAGCTTCAAGGTCGAGACCGTAAACAAAACCTGACGACAGCGGGCTCCAGTCCTTCCCGAATCTCGGCTCCAGATGGCCGGTCGACGGGTCGAAGAATTCAGAGACCATGACATCGAGCAGATCCGCAAGCACGCCGCGAAGGGAAGCATCCCTCCAAACCCTATAGAGATTGGAATAGCTTTCAAGCAGATAAAGGTGCGATTCGGCGACCCTGGATTCATCCTTTACGGTAAAATCCCTTGAAAGCGCCTCGCGGTAACCGCCGGTATCAAGATTGTGGAACTCTTTTTCGACGATCTTGTAAAGGTTGACGGCCTGCTTGAGGGCTTCTTCATCCTTTGTAGCCCCGTAGAACTCGCTGAGGGCATAGATTGCAAGAGCCTGGTTGCTCAGCAGAGCATCGGTGTCCTTCTTCTCGCCCCACGAATCCACATAGACGAAGGCTCCCCCGTACTTGTGGTCGATGAAATGCTGGATGAAATAATCCTTGCCGTTCATCGCGGGCAGGAGATACTCCTTCTTCCGGAATATCCTGTAAGCATTGGAGAATGCCCAGATTATGCGTGCATTAAGCTGTTCTTCCCTGTCGGCATCCTTGTCAGCGGTGAGTCCTTCTGCGATCTTTCCGTAGAACCCACCTCTGGGGTCCTGCATGCCTGACCAGAACTTGAGTATGTCCCATTCAAGGACTTCCTTGACTTCCTTGATAAGAGTGTCTGTCCTTCCGATCATACTGCTACAGGGTCTTGATGTGGATATTGCGCCAACGGACCTTGATTCCGCCTCCGTCGTGGATCTGCAGGCAGATACGTCCCCTGCCCTTGCCGATAGCCTCATCGGTGATGTCCGTCATGGGCTCTCCGTTGAGCCAGGACTGCAGATGGTCGCCTTCCAGGCGGATGCGCATGGTGTTCCACTCGCCGTACTTGATTATGTTCTCCTTCTCGTCGGGAATCTGGTAGAGCCAGCCGCGGCCATAGGACTCATAGACTCCGCCAGTGTCGCAGTTCGGGGGTGCGACCTCGACCTGCCAGCCGTTGACCTTGACTCCTTCGGGGACGATGGAGCGGATGAAGACACCTGAATTGCCGTCGGATTCCTGCTTGAACTCGAGGGTGAGGTCGAAGTTGTAGTAATATGCATCCGTTCCGAAATAGCCGTAGGCCTTGTCGGGACCGCTTTCGCAGACCAGGTAACCTTCATCATCCACATACCAGAGTTCGGTTCCATAGTTGACCCAGCCGGTCAGGTCCTTGCCGTTGAAGAGATCCTTCTCCACAGGCTCCGGATCGGGGAGTTCCTTGATCTTGATGTTGCGGAACCATGCGGGATAGCCATGGTCCTGCAGGCAGATGTGTCCTGTCGGGGACATACCGTACTCGGTGCACTCGGCCCACTTGCCGGCGGCCTTGCGGGCGAACCAGTCGGGAGTCCAGGCATCGAACTCTACGGTGACCTGCCCGTTCAGGAGATAGGTTACATGGCCGTTGTTGAATATGATCTCGCTTTCGTTCCACTCGCCTGCGGGCTTGAGGATCCTTTTCTCGAAATCCGGGACGTACATCGCGTAATCGACACCGCACCTCTGCCAAGGCTCGAGGACATAGCCGTCATTCATCTCCGTGAAGTTCTCATCGTCGATGAGCTGGTACTCAGGGCCGGTCACGTAAGGGACGTCAAAGCACTTGCGCTCGACCACATGGTACATCATGCCGCTGTTGCCGCCCTTGCTTATCTTCCACTCCCACTTAAGGTCGAAGTTGGTGTATTCCTTGTCGGTAACTATGTAGCCATTGGCATCGTCGCCGTGTCCTTCTGCCTGAATCATGCCGTCAACGACAGACCAGGGTCCCGTAAGAGCCTCTCCATTGTAATCTCTCCAGCCGTCCAGAGTGTTTCCATCAAAAAGGAGCTGCCATCCTTCGGCCTTCTCCTTGGAAGTCAGTGTGTTCTGCTTAGGGGCACAACTGACCATGGCCAGGATCGCTGTGGCTGCGATTCCGGCACGGATGATAGACTTGTTCATAATCATAAAAATTAGAATGATAGTTTTATTATACTGCTGCAAGGCCCATGATGAGGAAGAAGAGAAGGATAAGAAGGAGCACAGAGACAGTGACGCAGCCGCAACCGCAGCCGATCCCTTTCTTCGCCCCCTCGGTGAACCCCTTGTCGCCTTCTCCACTGCGGGAAAAGACAAGACCGATCAACCCGCCCACCAAGGCACATGTAAGGATAAATTTCAACATAGTGAACAAATTTAACATTTTTCCCGCTATTTCAATAATCCGGCCGAATTGTTATCTTTGTAAAAACAGTAAAAACAGCAAATAATTACCTAATACCATGTTTGCGAAAGATATTTATGTCGCCAGAAGAAGGGCCCTCCTGGAAAAGATGGCCCAGACTGCGCCCCAAGGTAAGCGCGGGATAGCCCTGTTCGTGGGCAATGTGGAGGCGGCAGCCCAGTACAAGGACAACGCCTACAAATTCCGCCAGGATTCTTCCTGGCTCTACTATTTCGGTCTTGATGAACCCCGTTATGCCGCGATAATCGACCTGGACGATGCTTCCGAGACGATCTTCGCCGACGACGTCGAAATCGACGACATCATCTGGATGGGACCCCAGCCGACCGTCGCATCGAAAGCTGCCCTAGTCGGGGTCGGGAACACGGCTTCCTATGGATCACTGAGCCTTGCCGTCACAAAGGCGCTGGCCCAGGGCAGGAACATTCATTTCCTTCCTCCGTCAAGGTACTACAACACCATGAAGCTGGCTTCCCTGGTCGGGATCCCGGAAGAGAATGTAGGGAAGGTCGCTCCCATCGCAGAAGACGGTGGCAGGCACGCTTCCGAGGAACTGGTGAAAGCCGTGATTTCCATGAGGCTCATCAAGGAAGAATGCGAGATCGAGCAGCTGGACGATGCCGGAGCACTGGGCCAGGAGATGCACACCGTCGCCCGTGACAGCATCAGGATAGGGATAATCGAACAGGAGATCGTGGGCAAGATGGAAGCCTGCGTCCTGTCCAAAGGCTGGGGCGTTTCATTCCCTACCATCCTCACCCAGCATGGCGAGACTCTCCACAACCACCTCCATGACAAGGTTATCGAGCCAGGGAAACTGATGGTGATCGATGCCGGTGCCGAGAACAACATGCACTATGCTTCCGACTTCACCAGGACCTATCCTACTTCAGGGAAATTCACCAAGAAGCAACGGGACATCTACCAGATTGTCTGCGACTGCAATGAACTGGCTTTCAAGATGACGAAGCCAGGGATAACCTACCAGGACATCCATCTTGCCGTCGCAAAGCTCATGCTTGAGGACCTCCGCTCACTGGACATTGTCCGGGGCAATCTCGACAATATGGTCGCCGAAGGAATCGCCGGCTTGTTCCAGCCTCACGGACTCGGTCACAACATGGGCCTGGACGTCCATGACATGGAAGACCTCGGAGAGAATCTGGTGGGCTATGACCCTGACCAGAAGCGTTCCTCCCAGCTTGGACTCGGAAGTCTCAGGATGGCCCGCCGGCTCGTTCCCGGCCATGTCATCACCGACGAGCCCGGAATCTATTTCATCCCTGCCCTGATCGAGAAGTGGAAGGCTGAGAAACGTGACAAAGGCTTCGTCAACTACAGCAGGCTGGAGTCCTACTACGACTTCGGCGGAATCAGGCTTGAAGACGATGTGCTCGTCACTGCCGACGGAGCCCGCAGGACCGGCCCGAACCGCCTGCCTATCCTGCCAGACGACGTCGAATCTGCCATGTCATCCTAAACGACATGTCAACGGTAATCATAATCCTGGCCGTACTGGCCGGAGTCATCGGAATCGCCGGAAGCATACTTCCAGGACTTCCAGGACCCCCGGTCAGCTGGGCTGGTTTATTGATCCTCTACCTCTGGGGCCACGGCACGAACGGGGCCGGAGAGCCAATGACCACTAGTTTCCTGCTCATCTGGCTGGCCGTCACCATATTGGTCTGCATCATCGACTATGTGGTGCCGGCGTATTTCACAAGGGTGACGGGCGGCAGCAAAGCAGCCGGCAGAGGTGCCATTATCGGATTGATCGTCGGAATGCTGGTCCCTCCGGTCGGAATAATCCTCGGGACCCTGGCCGGCGCCTTCCTGGCAGAGTTCCTCGTGTCCCGCAAGGACGGTTGGCAATCGACCAAGTCCGCCGTCGGCGCCCTGCTGGGATTCCTCTTCGGAACCGGGATCAAGCTCATCGCCAGCGGCCTTATGATGTACCACATAATCATATTCATAAAATAAGACACTGAAATGAAGAAACTGTTTTTCCTCCCCTTCCTGCTGCTGGCAATCACCACCAACGCCCAGCAGGTCGACCCCTATCATAAAGCCACCGGAGGTTTCGGCTACCCGGTTTCATCGACACCGTCCGCCACGCTCTGGTGGGCGGAGGGTACCTACAAGATCATGCAGGACATGCCCTCTCCCTCCGGCAAACCTGCCAAGGTGAGCATATTCAGTGCAAGGAACGAATGGGAGTCCTTCCAGCTTGTGATAGTGCCATCAAAGACCCTCCACAAGGTCAAGGTGTCCATGTCTGACTTTGCGTCCAAGGGCGGCTCGCTCCCATCTTCGGCTTTCACCGTCAGGAAGGTTGAATATGTCCTCATCAAGCATCCGACCGACAGTTATGGAAAGGAAGGGTTGTGGCCTGATCCGCTTCCTTCCTACCGCACTCCGGAAGATCTCGATCCTGGCAGGAACCATCCTTTCTGGATCTCCGTGAATGTTCCGAAGGACGCATCCGCCGGAGTGTACAAGGGTACGGTCACCCTTTCTTCGGACGACGGCTGGAAAGAAGAAGTACCCGTCTCCCTGGAGGTCTGGGATTTCACCCTCCCGGATTCTCCTTCGATGCGTTCGGGTTTCGGCCTCAGCAGGATTGGCGACATAGCCAGGTACAACAATGTCACCACAGACGAGCAGAAGAGCAAGCTTTTCGACCTGTACATGAAGGCTTTCTCGGAGCACAAGATGTCTCCCTACAACCCCTTCGAACTCACCCCGGTCCATGAGACCGTAAAGGGTGTTCCATGGAAGGGCGGAGTCTTCGATGCAGTCGGAGCACACTCGGGAAGGTATTCCTACAAAGTCGAAGACAAGTCTTACACCTCGACTCCGGAAGCGAGCATGCATGAGCGGGTCAGCGTGACCGGAGGACAGCCTTACACCCTTACATGGTGGAGCCGTGCAGCAGAAGACAAGCAAACCTTCGTGGTCGGAGTGGAATGCTTCGACGGGAAAGGGAAACTCATCCCCTTCGACAACCGCTACGAGGCTTTCGTCTGCGGAAAGGAATGGAAGGATTTCTCATTCTCTCTCGGGAACTTGCCCAAGGAAGCCGCCAGCGTTGCCATCCATCTCTACCCATCCAAACGTTCCATCTCCGGAGTCGATCTCGGAACGGTCTGGTTTGACGACCTGGCTCTGAGTTGCGGACAAGATGGAAAGAACATCCTCGAGGCAGGAGGGTTCGAGATGGACCTGGACAAGATCGACATCTCGTTGGACTTCTCCGACTTCCTCCCGGCTGCAAAGAAATATTTCGGTGATTATGGCTTCAATTCTTTCAGGCTCGGCCTGAAGGGGCTCGGAAGCGGCACGTTCTACGACCGCCATCCCGGAGTGTTCGAAGGATTCGTCCAGGGAACCGACGAGTACAACAGGCTCATGCAGCGCTACCTGAAGCAGATGCAGGATGCCCTTGAGGAAGCTGGAATTCTCGGGAAGGAGTACATCTACTGGTTCGACGAGCCCGGCGACAATGACTATGATTTCGTCCGCGAGACCAACAGGATGATCAAGGAATATGCTCCCAAGATCAACACTTTCATCACCGAGCACCTCCCCGGCCATGACATCACGGACGTCACCGACATCTCATGTTCGATCTGGAACACGGTTGACAAAGGGAAAGTCGAAAAAGTCCGCTCAAAAGGGAACGGTTACTGGACCTACCTCTGCACGGGCCCTAAATCTCCATGGATCACCCTGTTCATCGACCATGACGCAATCAACATGCGCATGTGGTCCTGGGGTTCGTATGCCCAGAACCTCACCGGGCTTCTGATCTGGGAGACGGTCTATTGGAACTCCCCGGAAGCTTCTCCTGACGGAATCCTGCAGAATCCATGGGAAGAGGCAATGTCCTGGTCCACCAGCTATGGGCTCATCAAGGGGAAACGCCAGCCTTGGGGCAACGGAGACGGACGCCTGTTCTATCCTGAGAACCGGCATGTCGGAGTCGACAAGACTGTCTATCTGAACGAGGCTGTCCCCTCCTACCGTATCGAACTCCTCAGGGACGGCATCGAGGATTATGAATATTTCAAGATCCTTGAGCGCCTTTCAGAGGAAAAGCCCCGCAAGGCTGCCTCAGCCAAGCGGTTGCTCCAGATTCCGTCAACGATATTCACTGATGGCCAGCACTATAGCAAGGACCCTCAGGACATCTTGAAATACCGTCGCCGCCTGGCTGCCGCGATTGTCAATTTGTCGAAATAACTTCCTGAAATTGTTTTTTATCCGGAATATTCCTAATTTTAAAGGATTTTGAAGTAACGACATGGCCGAGGGAAAAGTGAAATACTGGATTATCGGACTCATAGGGCTCCTGATCGGGGTCTTCATCATGGTTGCATTCGACACGACCATGAACAAAACCTCAACCAATGATTATTGCATGAGCTGCCACATGCATGAACAAGCAGACCTCGACTGGAAAAAGTCTCCACATTACAACAGCCACAGCGGAGTCATGACTGACTGTGCAGCCTGCCATCTTCCTCCCAAGGAGGACGGCCTGCTGAAACACTATGTGGCCAAGTCAAGGATGGGAATCAAGGACATCTGGGCAAAGATGACCAAGGATTCCGAGGAGATCGACTGGGAGTCGAAGCGCCAGCTTGAACATGCCCGGAAGATCGTCTATAATTCCACCTGTGAGAAATGCCATGTCAACCTCTTCCCAGAGGGAATCTCTGACGACGGCATCACAGCCCACCTCCACTACGAGGAAAATGCAAAGAAGCTAGGCCTGGACTGCATCAGCTGCCATCTCAACGTAGGTCACTACATGCCTGGTTACGAGCACAAGAGGCTTGAAGGCACTGTGATCGATCTTGGCAATGCTCCGAAATACGAGACTCTGGCGGTCGTGGACCGTTTCGAGAATTTCACCGAGACTGTGCCCGGGACTTCCGCAGCAATCAACATGGTCGCAGTCCCCGGAGGCGAATTCATGCTGGGCAGTTCGGAGAAGGAGCCATTCCACAAAGCGGATGAAGGTCCCAGGAAGAAGGTGAAGATCTCTCCGTTCTTCATGGGCGAAGTCGAAGTCACCTGGAACCAGTTCTGGGCTTTCTACAACGAGACGATGTCGGAAGGCAGGACTCCCCCCGAGAAGATCTATGCCAACAACAACCGCCCGGACGTGGATGCCGTCAGCGGCCCTACTCCTCCGTTCGGTTTCCCCGACCAAGGCTGGGGAATGGGTGAAAGGCCGGCCATCACGATGACCCACTACGCAGCAACCACTTTCTGCCAGTGGCTCTCCCTCAAGACTGGCCGCCACTACCGCCTCCCTACCGAAGCTGAATGGGAATATGCCGCCAGAGGCGGTACGGAAACCCCTTATTTCTTCGAAGGTAATCCGAAGAAATATTCAGGGCAAGGCTTCCTGGCAAAGTTCAAGGGAGCTGACACCACCATGATAAGCCGCTTCATAGTGTACTCCGGCAACAGTGGAGGAAAGACCCAGGAAGGACGGTTCGTCAAGGCCAATCCTTTCGGTCTCAAGAACATGCTCGGCAACGTAATGGAATACTGCTCCGACTGGTACGCCGAGGATGCATATTCAAAGATCACGGACGGGCAGGCAGATCCCAAGGGCCCCGCCAGCGGTGAAGAACATGTCGTCCGCGGCGGAAGCTATGCCGACGATGCTTCAACCGTCCGCTGCTCCAGCAGGGGACACACAATGAACGATGACTGGCTCCGCACCGACCCCCAGAATCCCAAGAGCATCTGGTGGTACTCGGACATAAAGGGAGTCGGATTCAGGGTGGTCTGCGACGTGCCTGACAACATAGCCATAAACAATTAACAACAATAAAACACACACAATCATGAGCGAAAACAAAATGGACAGAAGGTCCTTCCTTGGCACCAGTGCCAAGATCGGAATGGTCGGAGTCGTCGGAGGCAGCGCACTGCTTACCTCCTGCGCCGGCAACAAAGAGCCCAAGATCGTTGCCTTGAGGCAGCCTGGCGAGTATTATGTCCCTGAACTTCCCGACAAGGCCATCGATGGAAAGGCCCTCAAGGCCGGTGTCATCGGTTGCGGCGGACGTGGATCAGGTGCCATCATGAACCTCCTCGATGCTGCTGACGGAATCACCGTCGTAGCTCTTGGTGACACCTTTGCCGACCGTCTCAACGACCTCCGCGGCAAGCTTAAGGAAAAAAGAGGACAGGATGTTCCCGAGGAGAACTGCTTCGTAGGCTTCGACGCCTACAAGAAGGTCATCGATGCAGGCGTCGATCTCGTCGTCATTGCTACCCCTCCCGTGTTCCGTCCCACCCATTTCCAGTATGCTACTGAGAAAGGCGTCCACTCCTTCCTTGAGAAGCCCATCGCCGTCGATGCAAAGGGCTACCGCCTTATCATGGCAACCGCAAAGCAGGCCGAGGCAAAGGGGCTGAGCGTTGTCTGCGGAACCCAGCGTCACCATCAGCGTCCTTACGTGGAGGCTTTCAAGAAGATCCAGGAAGGCCTCATCGGTGAGATCACCGGAGGTAACGTCTACTGGAACCAGGGCATGCTCTGGTACAAGGAGCGCCAGAAGGGCTGGAGCGACATGGAATGGATGATCCGCGACTGGGTCAACTGGAAGTGGCTCTCCGGTGACCATATCGTCGAGCAGCATGTTCAC
>CADBMD010000111.1 GCA_902795735.1 uncultured Bacteroidia bacterium | reverse complement strand
CTCCTTTCCTTCTGGTAGCAAGCTCGATCGCAGTACCCACGAACGCTTCGGGAACCTCGATCGAGAGGTCTTCGATAGGTTCGCATCTCTGGCCGTTGATGGTCTTGTCAAGGACCTTGGGCTGGCCGACCTGAAGCTCGAAGCCTTCCCTGCGCATCTCTTCGATAAGGACAGAAAGATGAAGGACGCCACGGCCATAGACAATGAACGAATCAGCATTCAGGCCAGGCTTGACCTTCAACGCGAGATTCTTTTCCAATTCCTTGTCAAGACGCTCCTTTATGTGTCTGGAAGTAACATACTTTCCATCCTTCCCGAAGAACGGGGAATTGTTGATAGTGAAAAGCATGCTCATGGTCGGTTCATCGATGGAAATGGGCGGAAGGGCTTCCGGATTCTCGTTATCAGCAATGGTGTCGCCTATTTCGAATCCATCGATGCCCACAACGGCGCAGATGTCACCACAACGGACAGAATCCACATTGGTCTTGCCAAGTCCATCGAAGACCATCAACTGCTTGACCTTATGCTTTTCCACCTGGTCGTACCTCTTGCAGAGGCTGACCTGCTGGCCTGTCCTCAACTCTCCACGGGTAACCTTGCCCACGGCTATCCTGCCTACATATGGTGAATATTCCAAAGAAGTCACCTGCATCTGGACCGTGCCTTCGACAACCTTAGGCGCCGGAATCTCTTCAAGGATGGCATCGAGAAGCGGAGTGATGTCCGAGGAAGGATTCTTCCAGTCATCAGACATCCATCCCTGTTTGGCGCTTCCGAATATGGTCTTGAAATCAAGTTGCTCGTCATTTGCATCAAGCGCGCACATAAGGTCGAAGACTTCCTCCTGGACCTCGTCGGGGCGGCAGTTAGGCCTGTCGACCTTGTTCACCACGACGATCGGTTTCTTGCCCAGTTCAAGAGCCTTCTGCAACACGAAACGCGTCTGGGGCATACACCCTTCGAAAGCATCCACGAGAAGCAGCACACCGTCCGCCATGTTGAGCACTCGCTCGACTTCTCCTCCGAAATCGCTGTGCCCGGGAGTGTCTATAATGTTGATCTTCACCCCTTTGTACGTCACCGACACATTCTTGGCAAGGATGGTGATGCCTCTTTCCCTTTCAATGTCGTTGTTGTCCAGGATAAGCTGGCCAAGGTTCTCAGGCTGACGCACGAGATTGGCCTGGTAGATCATCCTGTCAACAAGGGTCGTCTTCCCATGGTCCACATGGGCGATAAGAGCTATGTTTCTAATTTCCTGCATATTCATTCGAAAAATCTTGCAAAATTACCGATTTCCCTTGTAAAGAGAAAAAAAATTGCAGGATTATTTGATCAAGGCATCCAAAGCCTCCGCAACTTTATCGAAGCCGAATGAAGACATGATCCTTTCCATCCTGGCCGCAACCTTGTCGTTGCACAGATTACCGATGGAACCTTCGTGGGTATGGTGAGGCTTTCCTTCGTACTCGAACGTTCCCTCAGAGATCGATGCGGCTACCTGCCGGTAGGCATCCCTGAACGGGACTCCTTCGGCGACCAGGTCATTCACTTTCTCTACGCTGAATGCCAGCTTGTACTTCGGGTCCTCCATGACATCCTGCCTCACTTCCATGCCTCTGACTGCGTAATCTACGATGTCCAGGCAGTCATCCATCTCGTCGAAAAGAGTGAAGAATACTTCCTTAAGGATCTGCATGTCACGGAAATATCCGGACGGGAGGTTCCCGGAAATCATCCTGATGGTGCCGCAGGTCCCGCAAATCTTGTTGCAATGAGCCCTGACAAGCTCGAAGACATCAGGATTCTTCTTGTGGGGCATGATGCTGGACCCTGTCGTAAGGGAGTCCGGAAGATGCAGGAAACCGAAATTCTGGCTGGAATAGAGGCATCCGTCAAATGCAAGCTTCCCGACGGTCTGGGCAATGGAAGAATATGCCGATGCCACTGTCCACTCCATCTTTCCCCTTGTCATCTGGGCATAGACGGAATTATAGTCCAGGTCGCTGAAACCAAGAAGCCTGGTAGTGAGGGCCCTGTCCAAAGGGGCGGAAGAGCCATAGCCGGCAGCTGAACCGAGAGGATTCCGGTTCACAAGGTCCCAGGCAGCCTTGAGCATGGATATGTCGTCGCAGAGGCTTTCAGCATAGGCCCCGAACCAAAGCCCGAAGGAAGACGGCATAGCAACCTGGAGATGGGTGTAACCGGGGATCAGCACATCCTTGTACTTTTCGCTTGCATCCTGCAAGGTCCGGAACAGGTTCCCGGCCTTGCCCACCGTCTTTTCGATCCTTGCCCTGGCATAAAGCTTCAGATCCACAAGGACCTGGTCATTCCTGGACCTGCCCGTGTGAACCCTCTTGCCGACATCTCCCAACTTCCTGGTGAGCATGAGTTCCACCTGGGAATGGACATCCTCGACATCATCTTCGATGACGAACTTCCCTTCTTCCGCAAGTGAATACAATCCTTTCAGTTCACCAAGGAGGACTTCCAAATCTTCCTTGGAAAGGAGTCCCACGGATTCAAGCATCGTAATGTGGGCCATAGTGCCCAGGATGTCATAGGGAGCAAGGCAGACGTCCAGCTCACGGTCGTGTCCTACCGTGAAGGCATCTATCCTGGCATCCTCAACGTATCCTTTATCCCAAAGTTTGTTTGCCATATTCAGTTATAATTCCAATCCGTCGAGCAAAGCGACGTAGGTCGCCGCCCCACGGGAGATTTCTTCTATTCCTATGTATTCATCCGGAGCATGCGAACGTGCAGAATCCCCGGGACCTATCTTCAGCGTAGGGAACGGGCAAAGGGCCTGGTTGCTGGTCGTAGGTGAGCCGAAAGGACGGAGCCCCATTGAAAGTCCCCTCACGACCGCAGGGTGGCCAAGGTCAAGATGGGAACTACCGATCCGCGTCGAGCGTTCCTTGACATCGCACTTGACCGCAGCCTTGACAAGGCCGAGGAGTTCCACATTGGAATACATTCCGTTAGGCCTGACATCCACGACGAACTTGCATTCGTCAGGCACCACGTTGTGCTGCGTACCGGCCGAGATCATCGTAACGGACATCTTCACCGGACCGAGGAATTCCGAAACCCTTTCGAAATGATGGTTGCGGAACCAGTCTATGTCCTCCAATGCCTCATAGATGGCATTGACTCCTTCTTCCCTCGCAGCATGTCCACTTTTTCCTCTGGCAGTACAATCCAGGACCATCAGTCCCCTCTCGGCCACGGCCATTGCCATGCCGGTAGGCTCCCCTATCACTCCGAAATCCACTTTCCCCAGGTCCGAGAGCAGGAGGTCGAATCCTCCGCGGCCGCAGATCTCTTCCTCAGCCGACACAGAATAGACAAGCCTGTAAGGCTGGGGTCTGCCCGAGAGCACTGAATATGCCTCCAGCATGGCTGCAAGCGAGCCGCCGTCGTCATTGGTACCTAGTCCAAAGAGCCGGCCGTCCTCGATCGACGGCAGGAAAGGATCACGGGTATATCCTCCGGCTGGCCTTACCGTGTCGATGTGGGCATTGAGCAGCAGAGTCGGTTTCGACGATGCCGGCTCAGATTCCATCCACAGGTTGTTCCCAACCCTGTGGACGTCTGTAAAGCCATTGTCTCCCAGCCATTTGAACAGATAGTCGCAAGCGGCTCCTTCTTCCTTGCTGAAGGAAGGGATGCCCACCAGGCCTGAAAGAAGTCCGATAACGTCCATGTCAATCATCTGTTTCGGGGTCGGCAAGGATGGTCGTTCCTCCTTCCAGGTTTCCGGCTGAAGTTATCACGACCTTGCTGACACCTGCATTGATCGCTTCGAAAGCGTTCTGCAGTTTCGGGATCATGCCTTCGGAAATCGAGCCGTCAGAGACCATGGCCCTGAAGTCGGCCTTGGAGATCTTGCTGACCAAAGTCGTCGGATCATTCACATCCTTCAGGACTCCGGGGGTAGAAGAACAGAATGTAAGAGTGACTGAATATTCCCCGGAAAGTGCCTTTGCGACCGAAGAGGCAATGGTGTCCGCATTGGTGTTCAGCATGGTCCCTTCCTTGTCATGGGTAAGGGGAGCCAGGACAGGAACCGCTCCAGCCTCGAGAAGTGACTTGAGGGAACGGACATTGACGAACTTCACGTCTCCTACATAGCCGAAATTGACGGGATCTACTGGGCGTTTCACGCTCATTATGAGGTTCATGTCCGCGCCTGTGAGACCTATGGCGTTTTCTCCGAGGGCCTGGAGACGGGCGACAATGTCCTTGTTGACCAAGCCTCCGTAAACCATGGTGACGACTTTCAGCATGGGGGCGCTGGTTATCCGGCGGCCGTCTATCATCTGGGTTTCTATCCCGAGTTTCGAGGCGACCTGGGTCGCAATCTTTCCTCCTCCATGGACAAGGATCTTCTTTCCCTTGAGACTGGAGAAAGACATGAGAAGGCCCTCGAGTGAAGTTTCATCTTCGACTATCGCTCCGCCTACCTTTATTATATTCAGTTTTTCCTTGATCATTGCAGGTCCTCCAGCATCCTTTTCATTACTACCTGGGCTGAGACTACCCTGTTTGCTGCTTCCGGAATCACGATGCTTCGGGGAGAGTCTATGACTTCATCGGAGACTATCATGTTCCTCCTTACTGGAAGGCAATGCATGAAGCATGCGTCATCCGTCACTGCCATATGCCTGGAATCTATCATCCATCCCATGTCCTGGCTTAGGACTTTTCCGTAGTCTGAAGGCTTTGTGACGCCGGGGCAGCTCCAGTTCTTGGCATAGACGAAATCGGCACCTTCGAGTGCTTTCATCTGGTCATATTCGACTCGTGCGTTGCCGGTGAACCTTGGATCGAGTTCATAGCCTTCGGGGTGGGTGATCACGAAATCCACGTCGGCGGCATTCATCCATTCGGCAAAAGAGTTCGGGACTGCCTGGGGCAGGGCTCGGGGATGCGGTGCCCAGGTCAGGACTACCTTGGGACGGGCCTTGGTCTTGTATTCTTCGATCGTGATGAGGTCCGCGAATGCCTGGCAAGGGTGGACGGTGGCTGACTCAAGGCTGATAACCGGTCTGCCGGAGTATTCTATGAACTGGTTCAGGATGGTTTCGGCATAGTCGAATTCGCGGTCTGAGAGGCCTGCGAAGGAGCGTACTCCGATGATGTCGCAGTAGCTTCCTATGACGGGGATGGCTTCCTTCAGGTGTTCGCTCTTGTCTCCGTCCATCACCACTCCCATCTGGGTCTCGAGCTTCCAGCTGTCGCCGTTGACGTTGAGGACGATGGGGTCCATGCCTAGGTTGAGGGCGGCTTTCTGGCTGCTCAGGCGGGTTCGGAGGCTGTTGTTGAAGAATATCAGGATGATGGTCTTGTCTTTGCCGAGGTCTTTCCAGGCATTCGGGGATGCTTTCACGGCCTTGGCTTCTTCGAGGGCTTTCCTGATGTCGCCTATGTCGCTTGCGTGCAGAAATGATTTCATATGACTTCCTCCAGTGCTTTTATGAATACGTCGACGTCGTCTTTGGTGAGGATGAGGGGGGCCAAGAGGCGGATCATGTTCTTGCCGGACACTCCTGTGAATATGTGTTTGTCGAAGAGTAGTTTCTTCCTTATGTCGGCTACCGGTCCTTCGAACTCGACGCCCAACATGAGTCCCCTTCCCCTTACGTCTGCGATGCGGTTGCCCTGAGATTGTGCGTATGGTGCGGACGCCGATGGTATGGAGGCCGATGGTACTCCCGGCAGCTCGGTATTAGGCCCGGAGCAGCCAGTCGAGCCCGGCCGAGTCCATTCTCGCTTCGCTGCGGCTGAGTACGGCCTAAGCTCGAAGGCTGCTCCGGCCGAAGGCGTTTCGCCGGATGAAGCTCCGCCCGATGATGCCTCGTCAAATGATGCCTCACCATATGATGCTTCGTCCGATGGTACCCCGGCATGCGAGGACATTGCCACCCTCGGCACTAGAGGGGGGACCGGAGCGGAACGAAGTGAAGCGATCGGTGGGGCCGAGCGCAGCGAGGCGTCCGAGCTGCCGGGAGTACCATCGGACAAGGAAATAAGCCGGGATTTGAGGTAGTTGCCGACGGTGAGGGCGTTCGAGACAAGGCCTTCGTCCTTGATGATATCAGCAACCGCAATCGCAGCAGCCATCGCAAGATGATTCCCACCGAACGTCGTACCAAGCATACCCTTCACAGGCTCAAACTCAGGAGAAATCAAGACACCGCCGATAGGAAAACCACCAGCCATCCCCTTCGCCATCGTTATTATGTCAGGCCGGATCCCAGCCCACTGATGCGCAAAATACTTTCCCGTCCGGCCACAACCACTCTGCACCTCATCCAGGATCAACGGCACACCAGCCTCAGCGGTAACCTCACGAAGATCCCTCATGAAACCATCATCCGGAATGATGATCCCCCCGACACCCTGG
>CADBMD010000110.1 GCA_902795735.1 uncultured Bacteroidia bacterium | reverse complement strand
GGCCTGGCTGATTCCTTCAATGAATTCGAAGCCTGGCTTGTTCCTCCCGGCTAGGATATGTGACACGCTTGCCTTGGCTACACCTATTTTTTCTGCGAATTGGGACTGGCTGATGTTTTCAGCCGAAATAAACTGTTGGAGGCGCTTGTTCATTGGGTATCTACTTTGTTTACAAATTTAACAAAATAACACCTGAAATTAAACTAAAGTCACATATAATTATGAACACATTTTTGAACAGAAGAGCGGTAACTTAATTAGAATAAAATATAGGTAATAATATTGAATATACTGATTAACAACATAATATATCATATAATCAAGCAATGTTTTCAGATTTGATGCGATATTTCCCATCGAGTTTACGCCCCAAAGCAAATCTTTAATTTAATAAAGAATTACTATATATCTGATTATTCGCTTATTACACAACTAATAATTTAATCATAAATAATACTTATTTCAATTTTGTAATCACGCTGCAAAAATTCTATACAATTCAGAAAAGTGAACAATAGTTTCTATTTTCGAAACGGTTGAAAGTGTACAGACACGAAAATTTGAAAATCGTGACCGATACGTTAACTTTGCACGGATTTTAAAATCTCATGATGATACCTGATATACGAATAGAAGATTATTCTTATCCTCTGACTGAAGATAGGATTGCAAAATATCCCCTCCCTGAAAGGGATTCCTCAAAGCTCCTTTGCTATCGCGATGGCGTCGTGGACGAGAGAGTATTCATTGACCTCCCCGAACTTCTCCCCACGGGTTCATTGATGATATTCAATGACACCAAGGTCGTGCCTGCTAGGCTCCATTTCGTGCGTGACTCCGGAGCGAACATTGAAATATTCTGCCTGGAACCGGTGAACCCTCCTGAATACAATGTCTCCTTCGCATCGACAAAAAGCTGCATCTGGAAATGCGTAGTGGGAAACGCAAAGAGATGGAAAGGGGATGTCATAAAGCTATACAATCCGGAAGATTCCGAATCTGTCAGGAAAATGGATCTCAAGGCTTCACTGGTCAGCCGTGAAGGCCGGACTGCCATGGTGGAGTTTACATGGGAAAGCGGTGATCCATTCTCCAGGGTCTTGGAAATCTGTGGCTCTGTCCCTATTCCTCCTTACCTTAACAGGGAAACGGAAGAAATCGACCTGGAGCGCTACCAGACTTTGTATGCCAGGATCCGTGGGTCAGTTGCTGCTCCCACGGCGGGGTTGCATTTTTCCGACAGAGTGCTTGATGCATTGGATGCCAAAGGAATAAGAAGGGAGAATGTGTGTCTCCATGTCGGTGCCGGCACTTTCCTTCCTGTGAAGAGTTCCAGGGTATCAGAGCATCCGATGCATAGGGAGCCGTTCGTGGTTAGCTTGGATCTGCTGAAAAAGATTCTCGGAAACAAGGGATTGTTGACAGCGGTCGGCACCACTTCCGTTAGAACCCTTGAATCACTCTACTACGTCGGCGTCAGCTGCCTGGAAAAGGGATTCCCGGAAGATGTCGGCCAGTGGGCCCCTTATGAGAGGGAATATCCTTGGAGCACACGCGAGAGTCTCGAGGCGATTGTCAGCTACCTCGAAAAGGAAGGCCTCAGGGAACTGAAGGTCGGCACGAGGATTATAATCGTACCCGGCTTCCGCTTCAGGCTCGTCGATGCGATGGTTACCAATTTCCATCAGCCAGAGAGCACCCTCATCCTTCTCATATCGGCCTTCGTGGGAGGAGACTGGCGTACGATCTATGACTACGCCCTCTCACATGGCTTCCGCTTCCTCAGCTATGGCGATAGTTCACTTCTTTTCCGGAGAGATATTGCCTTTGGCCTTTAATTTGCTAAATTTGTGAATTGACTAAAAACTCTTGTTATGGTTGATTCATCAGAGTTCGACAGCATCTGTCCATATAACGACGAAGAAGCCGTCAAGGCACTGAACAAAGTGGCGAATCACCCGGCGGTGCTGGCCATTTCAGAATATCTGTTCCCTGACCAGCCGGTGACGTACCTGCGCAATGCCCTGAAATCCGTGCACAGCATAGATGAATTCCAGGAAGCTATCATGAACGATGCCGTGACCTGGTGCATCGACCACACCGTGCACAACTTCTCGTATGATGGCATCAGCTACTTGAAGGGAATCAAAGGAAAGTTCCTGGCCATGTCCAACCACAGGGACATCATCCTGGATCCAGCCATCACTCAGCTCGTTTTCTTCCGCAACGGAATCCCAATGACCGAGATCTGCGTGGGGGACAATCTCATCAAGCAGAGCAAGACCGTCGAGTACCTTCTCCGTTCGAACAGGATGATAAAGGTGATCAGAGGCATCTCTGCACGGGATCTTTACCTGTCCTCCCAGATTCTGTCCCGCTACATACGCCAGACAATCACTTCCGGAAAGGCTTCGATCTGGCTTGCCCAGAGACAGGGCAGGACCAAGGATGGGATCGACACCACCGAGCAAGGGCTCCTGAAGATGCTTGACATGAGCGGTGAAAAGTCTTTCCAGGAGAATTTCATGGAACTGAACATCATTCCGTTGAGCATTTCCTATGAATATGAGCCCTGTGATATCCGGAAGGCTCGCGAGATCCTTATCTCCAGGAGCAGGAAATATGTAAAGACACATCATGAGGACATGCACAGCATCGTCATGGGCATCCGGCAGCAGAAGGGCAATGTCCACTTGAACTTCGGCCTTCCGCTCACTTTCGATGAGATTGAGATGGCCTCGAAGTGCGACAACAAGAACGACCGCTACCAGGCCATAAGGCATGCCGTGGACAAGAGAGTCATAGCCGGCTACCATCTCTGGAAGACCAACTACATCGCCTACGACCTTGTGGAGGGTAGTAAGAAGTACTCGGACCTGTATGAGCCTGAGGATGTTGAATCCTTTAAGGCCTACACCGAGCACAGGCTGGACAAAGTCGAAAAGAGGCTTGACCGTGAAGAGCTCAGGAACATATTCCTGCACATCTATTCCAATCCTGTGCTTTCCAAGGAACGCCTGGCTTCAGGGGAACCTCTCAGACAAGAATAAAGAATGCTACTCAACATCGTCCTACTCCTCGCCGGTCTTGTCCTCCTCATCCTAGGAGCCGAATGGCTTGTGGACGGTTCGTCTTCAATAGCCCGGCGGGCCGGCCTGAGCGAATTCCTCATAGGCATGACAATCATCGGCATCGGGACATCCATGCCTGAACTTGTAGTCAGCCTTACGGGTGCCATCAAGGGCAGCGCCGACATAGCCATAGGCAATGTGGTCGGTTCAAACATATTCAACGTCCTGCTGATCCTTGGAGTGACGGCCATCTTCAGACCTGTCGAAATGACGCGTGACAACCTCAGGAGAGATATTCCCTTGAACATCGTCTCCAGCATCATCCTGATTTGCTTCGGGATGCAGTACACTCTTTTCAAGGTCGGAGGAAGCGATACGATAAATGCTTATGAAGGTGGGATATTCCTGCTTCTGTTCGCGGTGTACATGTACATTTCGTTGAAAAGCGGGAAAAATGCCGATGCTTCCCAGGAGGAGAATGAACCGCAAAGGAATCTTTGGCTGTCTATCGGAATGGTGCTGGCAGGACTCTGCGCCCTCATCTATGGGGGCAACCTTTTGGTTGATTCTGCCTGCGATATTGCCCGTGAGTTAGGGCTGTCCGAGAAGTTCATTGCCATAACCATCCTCGCCGGAGGAACTTCTTTCCCGGAACTGATCACCTGTGTAGTAGCTGCTTCGAAGAACAAAGGGGCGCTGGCGCTTGGCAACATCATAGGGTCGAACATTTCCAACATCCTCCTGATCCTTGGCGCTTCGGCATTGGCTTGTCCGCTGTCTTTCAACAACATCAAGGCTGTGGACCTGGGTGTCCTGGTGTTCAGTTCCCTGGTGCTCATCATCAGTGCATGGACAGGAAAGGACAAGAAGATCGGAAGGGGAGATGGGGTTTTCTTCCTCCTGGTGTTCCTTTCTTACATGGCTTATCTGATAATAAATCTCTGATCCTGCAATCTTTAACTGTCATCAATATGAAATTCCAACCTACTGACTACAAGCTCATGGATGTCGGAACCGGTCGTATCTTCGAGGATGCCGGCTGGTCTCTTGCAGATCCTCAGGCTCCTGCACCGTCCCTTGTAAGGGCGGTCTATTCCGAAGAGAAGTTTTCTCCGCGGGACGACCTTAATGGCCTGTACCGTTATGCCGGATGGCTTCCGATAAAGAGGACGCTCCGTCGTTCACATGCTCCTGTCACCTACAAAAGCAAAGGGCTGGGAGATCTGCTCGGGATGGACAATCTTTTCATAACTCTCTCTGGCTATGTTCCAAAGAGGGGTGCAAGGATGGAGACTTGTTCTTTCAAGGAAACCGAAGCTTTCTCTGTCTGTGCCAGGTTGCCGAAGAATGACAAGAGAATCCTCGTGGTCCAGTCGGCTGGCAACACTGCCAGGGCTTTCGCTAGGGTGTGCTCTGACAACAACATTCCCATTGTCATCTGCATTCCTAATGACAATGTTTCGGACCTTTGGTTCACTAGCAAGCTTAAGTCTTGTGTCAAGGTCATTGCGACTCCTCATGGCACTGATTACTATGATGCCATAGCGCTTGGGGAAAAGCTTTGCAAGGATCCGCGTTACCTGGCAGAGGGTGGTGCCAAGAATGTTGCCAGGCGTGATGGTATGGGTACGACCGTCCTGAGTGCGGTGGAAGTCATCGGGAGGATTCCAGATGCTTATTTCCAGGCTGTCGGCAGTGGTACAGGTGCCATTGCTGCTTGGGAGAATGCTTGCAGGCTTGAGAAGGATGGCCGTTTCGGGCGTAATAAGATGAGGGTCTACTGCGTCCAGAATTCTCCATACACTTTGATGTATGATTCTTGGAAGGCTGGTTCGGGTGATCTGGTGCCGATTTCTCCTGAGGATTCGAGGCGTAATGCGGAGGTTATCCTGGCGAAGGTGCTGTCTAACAGGAGGCCGCCGTATAGTCTGGCTGGTGGTTTGTTTGATGTGCTTACGGCTTCGGGTGGCGATTTCTTCAAGGTCAGCAATGATGAGATCGTGTACTGGATGCTTCAGTTCTATAACAAGGAGGGCTATGATATTTTCCCGGCTTCTGCTTCTGCAGTCGCTGCTTTGAAGAAGGCTTTGGATGATGGCAGCGTAAGGAAGGATGAGACTGTGATGCTTAACATTACGGGTGCTGGGATGTTGAATGCTACGAGCCGTGGGTTTGAGCTCAAGGAGCCTGATTTGGTCTTGAGTACGGAATTGTCTGCTGAAGAAGTCATTGCCTCCGTCGACAAGCTCTTCTAGTTACATTCTGGCTGTGGGCTGTTGTATTGGGCGCCACTGCCACCCTCGGCATGTTAAGAGGGGGGACCGGAGCGAAGCGAACGGT
>CADBMD010000109.1 GCA_902795735.1 uncultured Bacteroidia bacterium | reverse complement strand
CTCGACATGTATCTGACGGTCGAAACGCCCGGCACGCATCAAAGCCTTGTCAAGGATGTCGGCACGGTTGGTGGCTGCGAGGATGATGACACCTGAATTAGTGTCGAAACCATCCATCTCGGTAAGGAGCTGGTTGAGTGTGTTCTCGCGCTCATCATTAGATGAGAACCCCACATTCTTTCCCCTGGCTCGTCCGACAGCATCGATCTCGTCGATGAACACGATGCACGGCGCTTTCTCTTTTGCCTGCCTGAAAAGGTCACGGACCCTGGATGCACCGACTCCCACGAACATTTCCACGAAGTCCGAGCCCGAGATGGAGAAGAAAGGAACGTTAGCTTCGCCTGCCACGGCCTTTGCCAGCAAGGTCTTTCCCGTTCCGGGAGGACCGACCAGGAGGGCACCCTTTGGAATCTTGCCTCCTAGAGAGGTGTATTTCTGGGGATTCTTCAGGAAATCGACGATTTCCATGACCTCTTCCTTTGCACCATAAAGACCTGCCACATCCTTGAAAGTCACGTTGACCTTCTCCTTGTCAGCAAGCTTGCCTGTTGACTTCCCGACATTGAATATGCCGCCGCCGGGACCGCCGGGGCCGCCTCCCATATTCTTGTTGAATCCACGGAACATCCAGACCCACATGAGTATGAGGAGGATCGGGAATATCAGCCATTCGAGGATGTCGGCCCATGCATGGCTTTCATTCTCGACGACGATCTTGACCTGCGACTCGCGCGGTAGAGCCTCATTCAGCGCCTCGAATTCCTTCTCAGCGTCGAACTTGTCCGAGACGAGGAAGAAGAAGTGAGGAGAACTGGCAGGAACCTTGCCGGCAAACTTGTCGGCATATTTGGAAATCCTGTCGGGACGTATGGTAATGCTTCCCTTGAAACTGTTGCGGACGTAATCTATTTCTTTGATGTCACCTGAAGCGAACATCTCTTTCACCTCGGCCCATTCGACTTTCTGGGGATTGGCTCCGCTGTTGTTGAAAAGAAGCCAGCCTATTCCCATGATAAGCAGGATGTAGAACCAAGAGAAATTGAACCTTATACGGACGGTTTTCCGATTCGGATCCTGTGTGTTATTCGGCATTTTTAGGAGTCTTTTTTGATTTAGGCCTGTCCTTGTATTCTTTCTGGGGAGCATCCGCCCAAAGGTCTTCAAGCCTGTAGAACTGTCTGTACTCTGTCTGGAAAATGTGCGCGACGATGTCCCCGTAGTCGAGGATGATCCAGAAATTGTTCTCCATTCCCTGGGTACGGAGCGGCTTGCGCCCAAGCAGACGCATCTGCTCTATTACATTGTCGGCGATGGCATTGACATTGGTAGTGGAATCACCGTTGCAGATCATGAAGAAATCAGTAATCGCCGACCCGATCTGCCTCAGGTCGACTCCAACTACATTCTGGGCCTTCTTGTCAAGCATGGCATCAGCCATAACTCTAAGGTCGTGTGTGATCATATCGATAAACTTTCTTATTTTTGCAAACCTGTCAAACAACAAATATACTAATAAATTATGACAATTTCCGAGCCAGCCCCAAAGCCTTGCTCCATCAGATGGGTAGAAGAGACCGATTCCACTCAGAATGAAATACTTAAGCATATCGATGAATATGACAATATGTCAGTGGTTGCCGCACGGTACCAAACCTCCGGAAGAGGCCAGCGCGGTAATTCATGGCATTCAGAAAGAGGTCTGAACATGACTTTCTCGATGCTGCTCAGGTTCGGTGATGATGGCCTCCAGCCGCTCAGGGCCCTGGACCAGTTCGGAATCACCCGTGCGATGACCCTTGCAGTCTGCGACTACCTCGAAGGAGAAGGAATAAACTGCATGATAAAGTGGCCCAACGACATCTACGCCAGGAACAGGAAGATATGCGGCATGTTGATTGAAAACATCCTCGAAGGTGAATACGTCAGCCGCAGCATCGTCGGAATCGGATTGAACGTAAACCAGAAAGATTTTCCAGGACAGCTCCTGAACCCTACTTCCATGGCACTGCAGACTGGTAAAGATTATTCCCTGGAAAACGGACTGGAAAAACTCTGCTCCTCCATAGTCAGCTGCCTCCGGAAAGGATACTACATGCCCGGATCTGAAGCGAAAGCTTTGTACCTGGACAGACTCTACCGGCTGGGAAGATTCGAGGACTATGCAAGATGCCCTGGCGGAGAAGTATTCAATGCCAGGATCGTCGGAGTCTCAGACGAAGGAAAGCTTATTGTCGAAAACAGAAAAGGCGAACTGGAAAAGTTCGCCTTCAAGGAGATAAGCTACATTATCTAAAGTCTCATTCCAGCTATGGCCTGGGCTGGATCAGCGGCTTTGAAGACGGAGCTGCCCGCGACCAGCATGGTCGCTCCGGCCTCGATGAGTGTCCGCGCATTGGAAAGCGAGACACCGCCGTCGACCTCTATGTCCTTAACGATCCCGCGCCTGTCCATCTCAGCTTTCAGGGTAGCAATCCTGCCGACGGATTCCTCAATGAATTTCTGGCCGCCGAAACCGGCGAAAACAGACATTATAAGGAAGAAATCCACTTGGTCGATGTAGGGGAAAAGCCTCTCGACCGGAACGTCAGGATCGATAGCAAGACCAGCCTTGACACCGCAACTATGGGCGAGGGCAATGTACTCAGAAGCATCTTTCCCAGCCTCGTCTGCAGCTTCGAGATGGAAACTGACAAGAGAGGCACCTGCCTTTGCGAAACGCTCGATGTATTTGTCTGGATTGATGATCATGAGGTGGACATCCATCGGAATCCTGATTACCGGTGCTACAGCTTCCATGATAGGGAAACCGAAGGAAATGTTGGGCACAAGGCTGCCGTCCATCACATCGAAGTGAAGGAGGTCGGCATGCTCGTTCACCATCTTTATATCTTTTTCCAGATGCAGGAAATCTCCTGCGAGTATTGAAGGTGCGATCTTTACCATACCGGCTGTTATCTGAAGTTGGTTACGACATCGACCAGGTGGTCGGTGAACTTGTCCAGGGATGAAAGTTCAAGCTTCTCCCCAGGGGCATGGACACCACGCAAGGTAGGTCCAAACGATATCATGTCCAAGTCGCCGAACTTTTCGCCGAAGAGGCCGCATTCAAGTCCGGCATGGATTGCCTTGACCTCCGGATCGGTGCCGAAGAGTTTACGATAGGACTCCACACACACTTTTAGGATATGGGAATCAAGGTTCGGTTTCCAACCAGGATATTCGGAAGTGTGCTCGACCTGGGCGCCGGCAAGGGTGAAATTCGCTTCGACTTTCGCGGCCATCATCTTCCTTGCGGAAGTGATGGAACTACGCTGGCTGGTCACAACTTCGATCAAACCCTTCCTGGACATGCGGACCGAAGCAAGATTGGACGATGTTTCGACTAGGCCGGGGATGTCCTGGCTCATGGCTTCCACGCCATGAGGGCAGGAGAACAACGAAAGGATGAGCCGGCATGCCACATCTGAATCAACAGGCTTCTCCGTGCACCTGTATTCTGCAGCATCGAAACAAAGGCCGGGGTCCGATTTGAAATATTCAGATCTGACAGCCTCACCGAATTCCTTGAAACGGGCGATCGTCGCCGTTCTGTCAGGGACTGTGATTATGGCTTCGCACTCCCTTGCTATGGCATTCGGCTTGTTGCCGCCACTGATGAGAACCAGCTGGAGACCATGTGAAAGCTCTTCGAAAAGGAAACGTGACATCAATTGGACTGTGTTGGCCCTTTCCTTGTTGATGTCGTCGCCGCTATGGCCTCCCATGGCTCCTCCGATTTCCAGCCGGACAGGGAGATAGCCGGGGTTGACGTCTTCGCGTTCATAGGTGAAACGGGCGAATGTGTCCAGGCCGCCAGCGCAGCCGATGAACATCTGGCCTTCATCCTCAGAATCAAGGTTGATCAGGGTTCGTCCGGTAAAGAAGCCGCTTTCCATCCCGAATGCCCCATCCATGCCGGTCTCCTCCGAAATGGTGAACACGCACTCAATCCGGCCCATGGGCAGGTCGCTCTCCAGCATAGCCAGCATTGCCGCCACACCGATTCCGTCATCAGCTCCCAAGGTCGTTCCCTTGGCAATCATCCAGCCGTCCTCGACGACATATTCGATGGGATCTTTCAGGAAATCATGCTGGACTCCTCCGAGTTTCTCGCAGACCATGTCCTGATGTCCCTGAAGGACAAGAGTAGGGACATCCTCCTTTCCGGGAGAAGCCTCTCTGGTGATGCAGATGTTTCCGATGCTGTCTTTCTTGCAGGCCAGTCCCCTGCTGGATGCGAATTTCTCGAGGAAATCGATCATCGGACCTTCATGACCGGATTCACGCGGAATACGCGTTATTTCCTTGAAGATCTCAAGTACTTTGGATGAATTCATGTGAATCAGTATTTCTTGGATTTAGCGGCACTCAACGTGCAACCGTCACAAGCATCCGCTCGATGTCAGAAACATACTGCTTGAATATCTTGTCTGTCGACATCAGGTCGGAAACCTGGTTGCATGCGTGCAGCACCGTTGCATGGTCCTTCCCTCCAAGTTCCATGCCTATGGTGGAAAGGGAACAGCCTCCGATCAAATTCCGGCTCATGTACATGGCAATCTGTCTCGCCTGTACGATCTGTCTCTTGCGGGACTTTGAAAGAAGTGTCTCCCTGGTGATGTTGAAATACTCACAAACGACTTCCTGGACCTTGTCCATGGTAATCTCGTTGTGTTCCTCGCTGACGATGTTGCCGGTAACCCTTTCAACCAGTTCCTTGGTGATCTCTTCATGACAGAGTGTCGCACTGGCCATCAAAGAGATCAGCGCACCTTCCAGCTCCCGGAAGTTCGTCTTGATCTTGCTGGCGAGCAGCTCCAGGACGTCATCTCCAACAGAAACGCCTTCGCGTGCGCACCTGGACTTGAGCATGGCAAGGCGCGTCTCGAGGTCAGGCCTGGACAATTCCACTGACAGTCCCCACTTGAACCTCGAGAGAAGCCTCTCCTCAAAGTTCATGAGGTCAACGGGGGAACGGTCCGATGTAAAGACCAGCTGCTTGCCGGACTGGTGCAGATGGTTGAATATGTTGAAGAAAGCGTTCTGCGAAGCAGGACCGACCAGCTCCTGTATGTCATCGACGACCAGGACCTCTATACGCATGTAGTAGGCCATGAAATCCGCCAGCTTGTTCTGCTGGACAGCATTCATGTACTGAGTCTTGAACTCATTGCCTGTCACATAAAGGACAATGAGGTCCGGGTACATGTCATGGATGGCTATGCCGATGGCCTGAGCAAGATGGGTCTTTCCGAGTCCCGGCCCGCCGAAGATGAAGAGAGGGTTGAAAGGTGTCTTGCCTGGATTGTCGGAGATGCTTATGCCGGCGTTGATCCCAAGTTTGTTGCACTCCCCCTTGACCATGTTCTCGAAACAGAAGGCAGGATTCAGGCGAGGATTGATCTTGACCTTCTGCAATCCGGGGAACACGAACGGTCCGGGATTGCTGGAGGCCTGGAACGTACTCAGCATGACAGCTTTGTTCTCCGGCACATTGCTGTGGGCGGCGGAGAAAGTCATGGGATTCTCTTTCCTGACAGGATGGACCCTGTAGAGCAGTTTGGCATCGGGACCGATAACCCTACGTAAGGTCATCTTTATTATCGGCAGATAGGCGTCCTCAAGGTAGCTTCGGAAAAAGTCGGTCGGAACCTCGAGCGTAAGCGTCGATCCCTCCAATGAAACCGGCACGATGCTCTTGAACCAGACGTTGAACTGCTTGGGATCGACGTTCTGTTCGAAGATCCTAAGACACTCGTTCCATACTGAAATATGTCTATCCAGTTCTGCCATTGGGGAATTGGTCGGTTGATTGTTTCAGGGAGCCGGTTAAGTCCGATTCTCAAGTGCAAAATTGGAGGAAAATTAATTCATAAAAAATCTTTTTTATTATTGTTTTTGTTTTTTATTTTCCTTATATAAAGGAAACCGGGCCAACCTACCCAAGCTTTCATAATCCATTATAAATCAAAATTTTAGCAAAAACGCAAATCATAACTTGCGCTCTATAACGGGGTTGTAGATTAGAACCATTCCAAATTCTCAAGAGGTCTGGAAATGGCTTGTAATGCGCTGCAATTATGTTTCCGGTCAAAAATTGATTCTGGAGACTTCTTCCCCTTCAATCTTCACGACAAAAGAATCAGGAAAATCAGATTTTAATCCTGAATAAATCTCCTTCGCTTCTTCGGTAGTCTTCGAGATACCTATTATATATTTATAGAGACGGCCGGCCTGATATCTCCTGGGTTCGTTGCCCTTGAAGAAAGGATCCTTCCCAGACATGATCCTGGAAGAGACCAGGACTTGTATTCCATAAAGAGGCCCGTCTCCGTCGATATCTTCATCAGATGGCGAGGTTGCAGTAGATGTCGTGCCTGTGTCCGAAGGTTCCGGCTGCTGAACGACCGTAGGGGCTGCCTGCGATTCGGCTTGTTTCGGGCTTCCGCCGTCATATTCCTGCTTGTACTTGCGGAATGAATCGTAGAGATCGCTGGCGATCCTTTCCCGGCCCTTTTCCGAAATCAGTGCCTCCCTGTCGGCGGTATTAGACATGAAACCGCACTCGACCAGCACTGAAGGCATGGCTGTTCTCCAAAGCACATAGAAAGGATCCTGGGATATTCCCCGGCTCTGACGGATAGCCCCGCCCTTCATCTCCTTGTCGACGAACTGCGCAAACCGGAAGCTCTGCTCCAGGAAAGCATTCTGCATCAAGTTCATGAAGATGTATGATTCAGGATCGTTCGGATTGAAACCTTCGTATTTGGTAGTGTAGTCATCCTCCATGGTGATCACGGAGTTCTCACGGCGCACCACATCCATGTTGCCGGCATAGAGGTCCTTGTTACGGCTGGTGTACTGGCCAAGGATGTGGACTGAATAGCCGTTGGGGCCGCTGCGCTTCCCATCCACGGAATTGACATGTACGGAGATGAAAAGGTTCGCCTTGTTCCTGTTTGCTATGTCGGCCCGCCCTTGGAGCTCGACGAACTTGTCTTCAGTCCTGGTCATGATGACCTTCACGTCTGGACATCCTTTCCTGATCTTGTCGGCCAGCCGCTTGGAAATGTCCAGGACCACAGTCTTCTCCATGGTCTTGCCGCTGGGGCTGATACATCCGGCATCCTTTCCGCCATGCCCCGGATCGATCACCACCGTAGTAAGCTTCAATGGAGACGAACTACCCTGTGCAAGAACGGCACTGCCTGCTGAAGACAGGGCCAATGCCGAGAGTACGGCAAGAAAATTGCGAATGATATCCAAAATAGTCGTATATTTGTTGATTGCAAATTTATAAATAAAATTGCATTTCAGGAAGCACGCATACACTATTCTGCTGGTGGTCTTGATCATCGGTCTGTCTGCCTTGTCACTCGCCGGGCAGAACCCAAGGCGTGACCGCAGGGCAAGGAGAGCCTCGACCGAAGCCGTCAGGGACTCTTCCAGGCCCATCCTTCCTGACAGCACCGGTCTGAGCGACGCCATCCTGGTCCCTCCGGATTCGCTCCGGACTGCAAGGGATTCCATGTGGATCGCCGATTCGACATCACGGGCAGACTCCCTTGACCTTCTGGAAAAGAGTTCATTGTCCAAACCGGCTTTCTCACAGGCCAAGGATTCTTCGCGCCAGGTCTTTTTCGACGGACAGAGGAAAATGTACTACTGGGGCGGAGTCGAAGTTTCCTACGAGAACATAAAGCTGACCGCAGACTACATGGAGTACGACATGAACACAGGTACGGTGTTCGCCCGTGGAGTCTATGACACCCTGGCCCAGGAATGGAAAGGACAGCCTGTGATGACGCAGGGTGACCAGAAATTCAACATGGAGGAGATACGGTACAATTTCAACACGAGGAAGGCACGTATCACCAACATGATCACCAAGGAAGATGACGGTATCCTCCATGGCCAGAACATAAAGATGCTGCCCGACAAGTCGATCAACATCACCCACGGCAAATATACGGTCTGCGACCTTGAGCATCCTCATTATTTCCTCAAGCTGTCCTCCGCGAAGGTAATCACCAAGCCGTCCCAGAAGACGGTTTTCGGGCCTGCACACCTAGTGGTGGAAGACGTCGACCTGCCATTCGTAGCCATCCCTTTCGGTTTCATTCCAAAGAGGCCTGAGAGGGCGACCGGAATGCTGATGCCTTCTTTCGGAGAGGAGAATGCCCGCGGTTTCTACATGAGGGATGCCGGAATGTACTTCGTGATAGGAGATTATTTCGACCTCTCACTCACCGGGGATTACTACACTCTCGGATCATGGGCAGCGGACATCAACTCCCGCTACATGGTCAAGTATAAGTTCTCAGGCAACCTGGCCTTGAACTATTCCGTTGACCAGACCGGTGAGAAAGGAAGCACGGATTTCTTCCAGAGCAAGAACTTCGGAGTGAAGTGGTCCCACTCTCAGGATTCGAAAGCCCATCCGGGACAATCTTTCTCTGCCTCCGTCAATTTTTCCAGTCCTTCGAACAGCCGTTACAATTCCAGGTCAGTCTCCGAAGCCCTGCAGAACCAGATCTCATCTTCGATTTCGTTCTCCAAGAACTGGAACGGCAAGTTCAACCTTTCTGTCAATGCCCTGCACAGCCAGAACTCGAGGGACAGCTCCTATTCCTTCACGCTCCCGAACGTCACATTCTCGGTCTCAAGGTTCTATCCTTTCAAGATCAAGAACAGGGTCGGAAAGGAGAGGATCTATGAAAAGTTTTCACTTGCCTACAACACCAGTTTCCAGAACAAGATCAATTTCAAGGCTTCCGAATTCGGCGATCCGGACTTCATGGACAAGTTCAACAATGGAATGTCCCACAACTTCAACATCGGACTGCCTGATTTCACCTTGCTCAACTACCTGAACGTTACCCCTTCCGTCAGCTACGGCATGAACTGGTTCTTCAGGGAGACCGAGGCCTGGTTCGATCCCGAGACCAACAGCGTCAAGACCAGGATGTCCTCTCCCCTTTCGACATTCGGTGCCACGCACAATTATTCAGGATCCGTTTCGATGAGTACAAGGCTTTATGGTATGTACAATTTCGGAAGGTATCACAAGGTGCAGGCTGTAAGGCATGTCATCTCTCCAAGCCTGAGCATGAGTTTCAGCCCGGAGAAGGGCAAGGCATTCAATGGCTGGAGGACTTTCGAATATGTCGACACTCTCGGGCATCAGAGGTCTTACGACTACAACATCTACCAGGGCCAGATGAACTCCTTCCCGGGTAAAGGAAAGTCCGCTACCATGAGCCTTTCCATAGGCAACAACCTGGAAGCCAAGGTCAGGGACGCATCCGACACCACAGGAGCAGGGTCCAAGAAGGTGAAACTCCTTGACCAGCTGAACCTCAACACCGGCTACAACTTCCTGGCCGACTCATTGAGGATGAGCAACGTCGGAGTCACGATGTCCACATCCATCTTCGGCAAGCTCGGAATCAACGGGAACCTCAATTTCGACCCCTACGCCATCAATGAACGCGGTGTGAGGGTCAACAAGTACAACCTGATCGAGAAGGGAGTCCCGCTGAGGCTTACGAACTTCAGCGCCTCTATGTCGTATTCCATCTCCGGGAAGGGAACCATGAAAGGCAATGATGGAAGCCGTGGCGGCCAGAGCCCATCAGACTATTACAGGAGGATCTACTACCATCCTGTGACCGGTGAATACATCCCCGGCGGGTGGCTCTACTACACCAACCCCAATGTCCCCTGGAGCGTGAACTTCAACTATTCGCTGGCCATGTCCAGGTCGTACAGCTACACGAACAACCAGCTCATAAAGAAAGAGAACTACACCCAGACAGTAGGTGTGTCCGGGAATATACAGCTGACACCGAAGATGTCCGTCCAGGCCCAGAGCGGATGGGATTTCATCGCCATGAAAATGACCACTTCCCAGCTGTCTTTCAGATACGACCTGCACTGCTTCAACATCTCGGTCTCCTGGGTTCCTTCCGGAATGTACCAGTCATATTCATTCATGATTTCCGCCAATGCGGCAGCCTTGGCCGACCTTCTCCGGTTCAAGAAGAGCACCAGCTACTGGGACAGGTAGTTTAGTTTTGCAAATCCGATTTATTATTGGTATATTTGCATGTTTAAAAACTTTAACTGGAAGCTTCATCCTTTGACTATCATTTTGTAATTTCCCTTTTTATGCCATATAGTCTTTTTGAACTCACCCAGATGGGACGGGAGCAGCTTGAAAGCATTGCTCAGGATTTTAGCATCAAGAACATTAAGAAACTCACGGACGAGAACCTGTCTTTCGCAATCCTGGATGCCCAGGCTGCGGCTGAATCAGTCAAACCGATCGAGAGGCCCAAAGCCAAGCGCGGCAGGCCCAAGAAAACCGATTCACCTGCAAAGGCAGCCACGGCAAAGCCGGCCCCTGCAAAGGCTCAGCCAGAACCCACTGCTGCAGAAAAGCCAAAGGCCGTAGCGGAACCTGTCACTCAGGCTGCGAACGAGAAGAACGAAAAGGCAGATAATTCAGACAAACCCAAACGCAAGCGCATCCAGAAGGCCAAGGAAGCCCCAAAGCCAGCTGCTGACGGCAAACCTGCGGTACTTGCACAAGACACAAAGCCTGCGGAGCCTTCAAAGGACAGCAAGCCCACTGAGCAGGATCCAAAGGCCGAGGCCCAGGATGCTCCAAAGCCAGCCAAGAGAGGGCGGAAACCCAAGGCAAAGGCCGAGGCCCCAAAAGAAAGCCTGACTCCGGTCCAAGACACTGATTCAATGAAAGAGATCCCCGCTCCAGCAGACCAGCCAGTCAAGGACAGCCTGGCAGAAGAAGCTCAGGCTGCCGCTGCCAAGCCTGTAAACGGTAAGGAATTCATCCACCAGCTGTTCGATGACCTGAAAGACGATCCGGCCGCCGAGGCCGACCGCCTGAGCCACATGGGCAAGAAGAACAAGAACAAGTTCCAGAATTTCCAGAACAACCAGAGGCCCAAGTCTCCTGAACTGGAATTCGAGGGCACGGTCGAAGCTACGGGAGTCCTGGAGATAATGCCGGACGGCTACGGTTTCCTCAGGTCATCCGACTACAACTACCTCAATTCTCCCGACGACATCTACGTCAGCCAGGGACAGATCAAGAACAACGCCTTGAAGTCCGGAGATACGGTGACCGGAGAAATCCGTCCCCCGAAGGAAGGTGACAAGTATTTCCCGCTCGTCAGGATCAAGTACATCAACGGACGAACTCCTGACTATATCCGTGACAGGGTGCCCTTCGACTTCCTCACTCCCCTCTTCCCGGATGAGAAATTCAATTTGCTCGGACATGGACATGAAAGGGACATCTCATGCCGGATAGTGGACATGTTCACTCCGATAGGAAAGGGACAGCGAGGCCTCATTGTCTCACAGCCCAAGACCGGAAAGACCATGCTCCTAAAGTCCATAGCAAATGCCATAGCCGACAATCACCCGGAGGTCTATGAGATCGTCCTCCTGATCGACGAACGCCCTGAAGAGGTTACCGACATGAGCAGGAGCGTGAAGGCTGAAGTCGTGGCATCGACCTTCGATGAGCCGGCCGAAAGGCATGTCAAAGTGGCCAACATGGTTCTTGAAAAGGCTCGCAGGCTTGTAGAATGCGGCCATGACGTGGTCATCCTGCTGGACTCCATCACAAGGCTCGCCCGTGCCTACAACACTGTCCAGCCTGCGTCCGGCAAGGTCCTGACCGGTGGCGTCGACGCAAACGCACTGCAGAAGCCCAAGCGTTTCTTCGGAGCCGCCAGGAACATCGAAGGAGGCGGATCGCTTACCATCCTCGCCACCGCTCTCACGGAAACCGGTTCCAAGATGGATGACGTCATCTTCGAGGAATTCAAGGGTACCGGCAACATGGAGCTCCAACTGGACCGCACACTCGCCAACAGGCGTATATTCCCTGCGGTGAATGTCGTGCTTTCCAGCACAAGGCGCGATGACCTCCTCTACAGCAAGGATGTCGCCAACAGGATCTGGATACTCAGGAAACTGCTTGCCGACATGAATCCGACTGAAGCCATGAACTTCATGCTCCAGCTGATGGATGAATACAAGACAAACGAATCCCTCCTGGACAACATGAACAAGGTCTCGCCCAGGGATGCTAAATTCTACGATTCCTACTAAAGGAGGAAGAACATAGCCACACCGGTCATGCAGACCAGTACTCCAAGGATTTCCTTAGCCTTGATGACATGCTTGTTTATGAGAGCATCAGGAAGAAGGATAAGGACAGGGGTCAAGGCCATCAAAGTCGAAGCGATACCGGCATTGGCATAGCGGACGGCCATAAGGGACAGCGAAACTCCCAGTGCAGGTCCGAAAACCGTGAGCAGGCAGGCGTATTTCATACCCTGCCTGTCCTTTATACCCCTTTCAAGGTCTCCGAGTCCCTTCTGAAGCAAGAGAAGGATGAAGAATCCTACTCCGCCCACTATAGCCCTTATCATTGTGGATGAGAACGGAAGCATGCCGGCTACTCCGTCCGGCACACCGGCAGGAAGGGCCTCAGCATAATATTCCATCCCCACCTTGCTCAAGACAAGACCGACGCCCTGCCCCACTCCGGCTCCGATTCCGAGCAGGATACCTTTCAAGGGCAAAGACAAGTGGATATGGGAATCCTTTCCCTTTGTAAGTATGGAAATGGCAATACCAGCCAATGTCACGAGCATGGCAAGTCCCGACTTCCAGGACAGGGCCTCTCCCAAAATGAGCCAGCCGGCAAGGGCTGCCGACGGCGGAGCAAGTGTCATGAGAAGCTGACCGAAACGCGGGCCTATGGCAATGTAGCAGTTGAAAAGGCAGAAGTCCCCGAACACATATCCTACAAGCGCAGACAAAGACAGCCACAGCCAGGCTTTCCCGCTCGCAAAAGCCGGGTAAGGCCTTCCAGTCGTCACCCAAAGCAACAATCCAAGGAAGAGGGTTGCCAGTACCAGCCTGATGACATTGGTAACCATGGATCCGATCCGCCGGCTCGCCTTGTCGGCGAACCAGGCGGAAAAGGTCCATGAAACCGCTACTACAAGAGAGATTATTTCACCGAGATGGCTGCTCATGGATGATATTCAAGGTCGATCTTCTCCACTTTAGCCGGAGTGACCTTGAGAAGGATTGATTCCATGGGACGGAAGTCAAGGGTCATTTCCTCGCTCTTGCCATGATGGTTGACTGTAACTTTGCGCGTGCTTCCCTTGTCGGTGAAAGCGAATCGGTATTCCATAGGATATGATACCTTCTGCGAGAGAGGATTCGCAATGAATATGTAGTAAGTGTCTCCATCTACACGGCACCAGAAATCAGGAAGGTCATCTCCTTCAAGCAGAGGACTTCCGGCAATGACAGACGGATCTGAAGACACCGTCGGAAGAGACATGAGTTCCTCCAGGGCCTGCTGGTAACCGGGAGTCTTGTTCACGCCGGGTTCCTTGGGCAAGTGTCCGACATAGACGGGCAGCCCCTCTTTTGCAAGACGAAGGATGCTTTCAAGTGAAGAATAATCCATGTAGTCGACATCCACATACAAGGCTGAGAAAAGGGCATCACCGCAATGAAGGGCGGTGCCGTCATATTCAGCCGTAGAAAGGAAATGGCCGTTCACCCACAGAGGCTGCATCCCCTTGAACTGCTCGGGAGTGGTAATGTACCTCATTTCGTACTCTCCGAGAGCCCAAGCCATCTTGCTGGTCACTTCTTCCGGATAGGGACCGCCCATCCACGCATCTTCCAGAGGAATGTAGACAGCCAGGGAGGAATAATTGTGCCCGAGGCGCATGTAGCGGGAAACCTTGGTCATGTAGCGGTTGAACTCGGTAAGGGGCTCTCCTGTAAGCTTGTCGTTGGGATTGGTGCTGACCTGGCAAGTCGTGTAGAACCAATTGTCAGTCGTACCGACCTTGTTGAAAGCGAAGCCATGCCAGATGATCTGGTTGGTTCCGTTCGCAAAGAGAGCGTCACAGACCAGTTTCAAATCGGCTATCTCTTCTTCTCCCTGATGAGGGCTCTGGCCATGTCCGTCCTTGTAGCGCAGGCTCGTCCAGCCATACATGCAAGTAAAGGTCTCGGACGTCACGGCCTGCTTTGAGGAAAGGGTAGCAGCAGAAGCCGCTATCTTGCTGAAACTCGGCTCGTAAAGGATGGCCTCGGTCTCAGGTATGTCAACCAGGGTGAACGCAGTCAGAAGATCCGTAGGTGCACCGCCGCACTGTGCCCTCGAGAAAGTCCCGGTGTTCCTCGCATTCTCTGCGAAAGGTCCGTAGAACTCATCCATGACAAAGCGCGAAAGAGTCTTCATGTAGTCATACTTGACATCTGAATTCTCTTCATTTTCAAGAGTCCGGGCTTTCATGTAGGGTTCAATGTCATAGCCATGCTCCTTCATGAACGCCTCGCCGAATCCGGGAGTCCAGAGATAGTCTGTCTCGACCTCCCATGAATCTACGAACAGTCCGGACTTGGAACCTTTGTAGGCTTCCGAAAGGCCGCTGTTCATCCTGTCGGCATAGCGGAAGAAGGCATCCTTGTCTAGATGGTTCAGGATACGCGCCTCTGCAGGATGGTCCCATGTGTATGGCCGGCGTGCCACTTCAACAGTGTCGAAATAGTTCCGTGTCTGGTCACCTGCAGGGAGCTTGACGTCGTTGAACGGCCAGAGTGAACCATAGGTAAAATCACATCCCAGACCAAGGGAATCGGCAACATGCTTGGCATAGACTACGGGCTCGGCCCATTCCGGAGAGAGGAAATCAGGGTGAGGCTTCTCCGAGTCGAGGAACATGGGATAGATCCATGCGATCTCCACTCCTCCGAATTCATGATCCTTCAGCCACACCAGCTGGTCCCTGACATCCTTCTTGTCGACAAAGGATGAGAACCACCACCAGCGCGTGTAAGGCTTGCAGCTAGAATAAAGTTCATGTGTAGGGAACGACGCTTCTTTGCATCCGGAAACCGAGAGCATCAGCGATGCGGCCATGAGGCCAAGGATGAGGATTCGCTTCATATTCATGATAACTTGTTTGCCTTTAATTCAACTAACTCCGGAAAATGCTGGCCCCGATTGCATTAAGACGCGTATCGATGTCTTCATATCCCCGGTCGATCTGACCGATGTTTTCAATAATGGATGTCCCGGAAGCCGACATCGCAGCAAGGAGCATGGCGATTCCCGCACGAATGTCAGGCGACGTCATCTTGTTGGCCCTCAAGCGTATCCTGTGATCATGCCCGATGACAACCGCCCGGTGGGGGTCACAAAGGATGATCTGGGCCCCCATGTCGATGAGCTTGTCGACGAAGAACAGCCTGCTTTCGAACATCTTCTGGTGGATGAGTACGCTACCCTTGCACTGGGTGGCGACTACGAGCATCACACTGAGGAGGTCTGGTGTCAGTCCTGGCCAGGGGGCATCGGCAAGGGTCATTATCGAACCATCGATGAAAGATTCGATCTCATAAGATTCCTGTTCAGGCACGAATATGTCATCTCCTTTCCGCTGGAGTTTCACTCCAAGCCTCCGGAAACTCTGCGGGATTATTCCCAGGTCCTTGAAAGAAACATCCTTTATGGTGAGAGGAGACTGGCAGATCGCAGCCATCCCGATGAAACTTCCTACCTCGATCATGTCCGGAAGGATCTTGTGTGAAGCGCCGTGCAACTCTCCCACTCCGGTTATCGTAAGCAGGTTGGAACCGATTCCATCAATCCTCGCACCCATCGAGACAAGAAGCCTACACAGCTGCTGGACATAGGGTTCGCATGCCGCGTTGTAGATTGTCGTAACCCCTTTGGCAAGGGTGGCGGCCATGACCAAGTTGGCGGTACCGGTCACTGATGCCTCGTCCAGGAGCATGTAGCAGCCCTGAAGACCGGATGGTGCCAGAAGATGGTAAGCCCTGACAGACGGATCATATTTCATGGAAGCCCCCAGGGCGATCATTCCGTCCAGGTGGGTGTCCACCCTTCGACGTCCTATCTTGTCTCCGCCGGGCTTCGGGAAATAAGCTTTTCCGAACCTGCTCAGGAGCGGTCCGACGAGCATGACGGAACCTCTGAGAGAAGCGCTTTTCTCCACGAATTCCTTACTCTCCAGATAATCAGTGTCGACTTTGTCCGCCTTGAATGAATACACTCCCTTGGCTTGCCTTGTCACCTTGACTCCCATGCCTTCCAGCATGGATAGCAGGTTCTTGACATCCAGGATTTCGGGAATATTGGAGATAACGACCTCATCCGTTGTCAGAAGGGTCGCACAGATGACCTGAAGCGCTTCATTCTTGGCGCCCTGGGGATAAATCTCACCACTGAGTTTATGCCCTCCTTCGATGATGAATTTCGACATGCCTTACGATTTGATATGCTCTACCTCCGGGTGGAGTTCCACCCCGAATTTTTCCTTGACTTTTTCTATCACCAGCCTCTCAAGAGCGAGGATATCCTCAGGAGAAGCATTCCCCGAACGGTTCACGATGACAAGGGGCTGCCTCTCATAAAGAGCGGCTCCCCCAACAGATATTCCTTTCAAGGCACATCTGTCTATCATCCAAGCAGCCGGGACCTTGATGCCATCATCCTGGAGATAATGAGGCACGGTTGCATCTGGACCTTGCTCATCCCTGACGACCTTCTCTATCTTTGCGAAGCGCCCTGCAGACACTACCGGATTCTTGAAGAAACTCCCGGCGCTCCCCGTTTCGGAAGGATCCGGGAGTTTGGAATGTCTCAAGGCAATCACGGCTTCCCGTACATCTGACGGGCTCAAGGTCGAAGTGTCAGCCGGAAGCATGGATGCGAGATTCCCGTACCCTAGCCTTGCCCACGGAACGACGGAAAGTTTGAAAATGACTCCGGTTATGATGAAGCGTCCCTTCCATTTGCCTTTGAAGGCCGAATCCCTGTACCCATATTCACAATCAGAGCCGGAAAGGACCTTGAACTCCTTGTCAACGGTGTCGAAACAAAGGACCCTGTCTATGATATCCTTTACCTCTGCCCCGTAAGCTCCGATGTTCTGGACTGCCGAAGCACCGACCTCGCCGGGGATCAATGACAGGTTCTCTGCTCCCCACAGGCCTTTCCCGCAAGTCCAGCGAACAAAGTCGTCGAATACGATCCCTGCCCCGGCTTCGATGAAGCAGGAATCATCCGTACGCGAAAGTTCCTTGATGTACCTTATGGAAGAATGAAGTACCGTTCCGGGGAAATCTCCGGTGAAAAGGAGGTTGGAACCGCCGCCCATGTGAAGGACAGGTGCAGGAAGAGACTGAAAATCGATGCCCGGAAGGTCCTCAGGTGCATCATAATCCATGTAAAGCGAGCAAGACACCTTCATTCCGAACGTGTTCATCGCAGACAGGTCTTTACTGTACTCTTTCCTTATCATAATGCAAATTTACCATCTTTTCCTCAAAGTCGGTGCACAACGTCAGAGTATGTTCAGGAAGAATGTAACGACCGTGGTGTTTATTATGTCGACGAACATGGCTCCGATTATAGGAACTATTATGAAGGGATTGACTGTATGATGGTACTTGTAGCAGACTGCGGACATGTTGGCCATCGCATTCGGGGTCGCACCGAGGCCGAAACCACACAGTCCGCTCACAAGCACCGCCGCATCATAGTCCCGGCCAAGTGAACGGAAAGCGACAAACCCTGCGAACAATGCCATCAAGGCTGTCTGGCAGAAGAGGATAAGGCAGAGCGGGAGGACCAGGTCGGCCAGTTCCCACAGCTTGAGAGTGGACATTGCGATGCCCAGGAATATCGAAAGGCATATGTCGCCCAGCGAAACGACCTTATCGATGGAAAGCAGTTCCTCATCCAAACCGAAAGCCCCGAAAAGGTTCCTGACAAGGCAGGCCGCTATGAGGGATCCGAAATAGGTCGGGAAAGTTATCCCGGTCAGTGAGAGGAGTTTGCTGAGACACATTCCCAAAGCCATCGCCACAATCAAGAGATAGACTGCATTCGTATAGTCCCTGAATGATTTCTCGCCGCTCATGTTCTTTTCCTGCCGGAAAGTCGATGAAGCTTCGCTTCCCTCCAGGGTTGAGACGACGTCGGCGGAACCGGATTCTTCAGCAAGCCGGTACTTCCTTACCAGGAAGCCGCCAAGAGGGCCTCCGATCATCGAACCTGCCACAAGGCCGAAAGTAGCTGCCGCCATGGTTATGGAAGCTGCACCTTCAAGTCCCATCTTCTCCAGGACAGGGGCGAACCCGCCCGCCGTTCCATGTCCTCCGCTCATAGGGATCGATCCGGCAGCCATCCCCACAAGCGGATCCAGCCCTATCCATTTTGCCATCCCGACTGACATCAGATTCTGAAGGATTATCAGGGCAACCATCAGAAAGATCATTACGACAAGCGGCCGGCCGCCTTTCTTCAATGCACGCATGTCGGACTGGAAGCCGACGGAAGTGAAGAACAGCATCATGCAAAGGTCCCTTATGGTTTCGTCGAAAGAGAATTCCACACCGGAAATCTTGTAGCAAGCAAGGATGACCAAAGAGACGAGCAATCCTCCTGAGACAGGAGCTGGTACGCAGCAGCGCTTGAAAAACGGTACGGTCCGGGTGAAGAACATTCCTATGAGAAGGGCAAGAACTCCGATTCCTGCAGTCTGATACATGTCAATCGATAGGGTATGGAACATGGCCTCTGAAAATGTCTTAGTAAATATCGCAAAAAAAATCAAAAAACTTTTATATTTGTATTATTCAGGGCATTCAATACATCAAGGCATGAAGGACGGTGCATTAAAGAAATGGCTTCGAGGGCTGGTCTACATCAACGACCAGATAGACACTGACGAAGCTGCTGCCCGGATAAAGGGTAACATCTGGTTCAGGGGGCCAAATGTCTGGATCCTTGCGTTCTCGATAATCATCGCATCGGTGGGACTGAATGTCAATTCCACTGCGGTGATCATAGGAGCGATGCTCATCTCTCCCTTGATGGGTCCTATCATGGGCCTCGGCCTTTCCCTGGGGACCAACGACAAGGTCCTTTTCGTGGAAAGCTTCCGCAACCTGCTCGTCATGGTTATGGTAAGCATCCTGGCTGCCAGCCTGTACTTCTTGATTTCCCCCCTTAACCTCGTCAATCCCACCGAACTGCTATCAAGGACCAGGCCTACCATCTACGATGTCCTGATCGCCCTCTTCGGCGGCCTCGCAGGAATTCTTGAAAGCAGCAGGAAAGAGAAAGGAACGGTGCTTTCCGGCGTAGCGATAGCGACTGCACTCATGCCTCCACTCTGCACGGCAGGATATGGCCTGGCGAAAGGCAACTTCCAGTATTTCATCGGAGCAATGCTCCTTTTCATGATCAACGGAGTCTTCATCATCCTGGCTACTTACATCATGACGAAGTACCTGAAGTTCAAGGAGGCTGAATATTCAGACCCGCAGATTGCAAGGAGGACGAGGACGTTGATGTCCATAGCGATACTTGCCGTCACGATCCCAAGCCTTTGGAGTGCCGTACTGATGGTCGGAGAGAACAATTTCGAAAGGAATGTCCAAGGCTTCGTCTCTGAGAACAAGAATTTCGGTCAAGGTTACATCTATGACTATAAGATCGTTTCCGGAGATGTCCGGAAAGTAGAGATCTACTATGCCGGAAGCCAGCTCAGCGAAACCGACAAGGAAGCCCTGGCCAAATCCGCCCTGAGCCATGGGATAGGTGAAGGCAGGCTGGAAATCAAGGAAAGCGATTTCGGCTCCGTGGACAAGACTACGGACCGTCTCCTGAAGGGGATCTACGACAGGGCTGAAAGCGAGATTGAGCGTAAGGATGCCCGGATCGAGGAACTGCAGGATGAAATCCTGAGGCTCAAAGGCAACGACATCAACTACAAGAGGGTGACCAGGGAAGTAAGATACAGTTTTCCCGAAGTCAAGGAGCTTTCCATCGGGAAGGGCGCATCAGTGGATGACAGCCTGAAGGTGAAAGACAGGACCATCGTCATCGCCCGCTCAGAAAAGCCTATCCCGGATCCCAGGTTGAATAAAATTGAAGAATGGCTCAGGCTCAGGCTTGACGACACAACAACGGTAGTACACAACATTACAGACAAATAGCAATGAAAAAGTTCTTATGGTTATCTCTTGCCATCCTGCCCCTGATGGCAGCAGGATGCGGTGCATCGAAACATGCGGCAGCCACCTCAGACGATGAGACTGTCAACACCGGCTACTCCCGTTCCACCCAGGAAGAAACGACATATTCCATAGGTCACGTGAAGAACAAGGACAACCGGGTCTACAATTCCATCTACGACTATTTCAGGGACCGAGTCCCCGGAGTAAGGGTAGAGATGAGCGGCAACAGGTCGGCAAAGATATTCGTTCGTGGCATCAATTCAGTGAACAGTCCGACCGATCCCCTGATGATAGTTGACGGAACCATAATGAATGACATTTCCGACATCAATCCCTACGAAGTCGAATCCGTGGATGTACTCAAGGATGCCGCCGCTGCAATCTATGGCGTAAGAGGTGCGAACGGAGTGATCATTATCACCATGAAAAAAGGGGGAAAAAACAAATAACTTTTTTATTTTTGCAACTGAAAGTTGAACTAAAAAAATTTTTATGTGTCTAAATGAAGAAACTGGTTGTTTTAGCGGCTTCGATCCTGCTCTGCATCCTTGCCCAGGCGCAAGGGGGTAGCGATTCCGGCACCAGTGCCGGGATTACCATCGTTCCAAGGATTGACTTCAATCCGAAATTCTATGGTGGAAACGATAAAGAGGTAACTCTTGGCAACTCTTCACTCTACTCTCTTTTCGAGGGCAACATAACGGAAAATCTTTCTTTCAGTGTCTGCAACCATTGGCTCAGCGATGAACCAAAGTACCTTTACCAGAACACCGGCCGGGCGGATGACGTCAACTGGTGTGACTGGGCTTACCTTGAGTATAATCCCGGAAACTTCATAATCACGGCCGGAAAACAAGTCATCACCTTCGGAGGATTCGAACTTGAGGAATATGACTTCGATGTCCATCTGGACATGATGACCGGACTTTTCAACAATTTCCAGTGTTATCAATGGGGCGGCAAGGTCGGCTGGATGAACGACAGCGAAAGCACCGGGCTGTTCTTCCAGGCCACAGCATCTCCTTACGGGGAAAAGCCCTTCGATGCCATGGCATATTCACTCCAGTACCAAGGCAACTATGGTCCGTTCAGCATGCTCTACAGCACCAACTTCATAGAGGACTGGGGTGGGAAGTACCAGTGGATGTTCACTCTGGGCAACCAGCTTGAACTCGACTCCTGGACCCTCCAGCTTGATGCTTCCAACAAGGTCGGAGACCCGATGTTCATACTCCGTGACGGAATCACTGCTTTCGCAACTGCAAAGTACAATCCCTCCGACAAATGGGAATTCATCGGACGCTGTGGCTACGAAAATGCTACCAGCGACATGTTCGACGATGAAATCGTAGGCGGACCCGCCATCCACCCGAAATTCGACAGCTGGACATTCGGAGCCGCAGCGCACTGCTTCCCCCTCAGGAACAGCCAGAACCTCAGGCTCCATGCAGCAGCCGCCTACAACACCTTCACCAAGATGACATCTCTCACCCTGGGAGCCATGTATTACATCCATATTCCCAGGAACAGGCAATAAAATGAGCGATAAGAACATCATTATCGACATCGAGCATCTCTCGAAGTCGTTCGGAGACCATCAGGTCCTCAAGGATATCTCCCTCTACATCCGCAAAGGCGAATTCGTAACCCTGCTGGGACCTTCAGGCTGTGGCAAGACCACGCTGCTGAGGATGATAGCAGGCTTCCTCCAGCCCGACGAAGGCACCATCATGATGGAATGGGACAGCAAGGGCGGAAAGACCGAATTCCGCGACGTTGCCGGGATCCCTCCTCACCAGAGGCCCCTGAATACCGTTTTCCAGCGGTATGCCTTGTTCCCTCATCTTGATGTTTACGACAACATCGCCTTCGGACTAAAGCTCCAGGGCGTCCCCAAGGATGAGATCGACACAAGGGTGCGGAAGGTTCTCAAGCTCGTGAGCATGAGTGACTACGAAGACCGCGACGTAGAATCCCTCTCCGGCGGCCAGCAGCAAAGGGTAGCCATAGCCAGGGCGATCGTCAACAGACCCAAGGTCCTCCTCCTGGATGAACCTCTTGCCGCCCTCGACCTCAAGATGAGGCAGGACATGCAGATCGAACTCAAGGAAATGCACCAGAAACTGGGGATCACATTCATCTATGTCACCCATGACCAGAGCGAGGCACTTACACTCAGCGACACCGTCGTGGTGATGAATGAAGGCAAGATCCAGCAGATCGGCACCCCTATCGACATCTACAACGAGCCCGTCAACTCCTTCGTGGCCGACTTCATCGGTGAGAGCAATATCCTCAACGGAACGATGATCTGCGACCGCAAGGTCAACTTCATCGGACACGACTTTGAATGTGTGGATGAAGGTTTCGGAGAAAATGTCCCGGTCGATGTCGTCATCAGGCCTGAAGACGTCTATCTCGGCTATGAACTCGAAGGCGCCCAGTTCTCAGGCACCGTGAAATCATGCGTCTTCAAGGGCATCCATTATGAGATGTACGTCGACACTGATTCCGGCAATGAACTGCAGATCCAGGACTACGACGCTTTCGAACCGGGCAGGACCGTCCAGATGCTCATACACCCCGATGACATCCAGGTCATGAAGAAGGAGAGAGTCGAGAACGTGGTCGACTGCAAGGTCATAGACGAGACCCACATCGAGATGTTCGGCGAGGAGTTCGAATGCCAGAGGATTCCGTTCCCTGAGCATGCCGAAGGGACGGTGAAGGAAGGTGCACCGGCCAAGGCGCACATCCAGTTCCCGAAGGTCGACCTCATGGACCATGAAGAGGAAGGAAACGCCAGCGGAGAGGTCTGGTTTATCCTCTACAAAGGCAACCACTACCACCTTACTGTCAAGACCGAGAGCGGTGATTATGTATATGTCGACACCAACGACATCTGGGACAAGGGCGACCTTGTCGGTATAAAGATTTTACCCGAAGACATCATTGTGGAACTGGACGATGAGCAAGAGAAGTAACTGGGCTATCCCCTATTTCATATTCCTTGTGCTCTTCGTAGTCCTGCCCCTCGTCCTGATCGTGGTCTATGCCCTCCAGGACGGGAACGGTGGATTCACCTTGAGCAACATCACCCGATTCTTCACCGACAGCGACGCTCTCAGCACATTTGCAGTATCGGTTGAAGTAGCAATAGAGAATACGGTCATCTGCTTACTGTTGGGATATCCAGCAGCTTACATTCTCGCAGACAAGAACCTGAACAAGTCAGCCGTGACGGTGATCCTCTTCATCCTCCCGATGTGGATCAATGCGTTGATGAGGACCCTGGCAACCGCAGAGCTCTTCAACGTGTTCGGATTCACCCTCGGGAAGGGCACCCTGCTGTTCGGTATGGTGTATGACTACCTTCCGTTCATGATCTATCCGATCTACAACGTTCTCCTCAAGATGGACAAGTCCTATGCAGAGGCGGCCTCTGACCTGGGGGCCACTCCCGTGCAGGTATTCACAAAGGTGACTCTCCCCCTGTCCATACCCGGCATCTCAAGCGGCATCCTGATGGTCTTCATGCCTACGGTAAGCACCTTCGCCATCTCCGAATTCCTGACCAACAACAAGATCAAGCTTTTCGGAACCATCATCCAGGAGAACATCAATTCTTCAATGTGGAACTACGGCGCAGCCCTTTCCCTCATCATGCTGGTGATCATCGGCCTTACGACGATCCTGCTTGGCGGAGACGAAAGAGAAGTTGAAGGAGGGACCATCTGATGAAAAAGATCTTTGCACAAGCCTACATCTGGATCCTCCTGGTCCTTCTCTATTCTCCTATAGTGTTCATAGGCATCTTCTCGTTCACGGAGGCCAGGACCCTCGGCAACTGGACAGGATTCTCCCTCGAACTGTACAAGCACATATTCACCGGAGGGGTGAACGGCGGAGCGAGCCTGATGTCGGCTATCGAGAACACACTCATCATCGCCCTCGTTGCTGCAGCTTTCTCGACCTTGCTGGGGACCGTGTCCGCAATAGGGATCCACAACCTGAAAGGCCGGAAGAAAAAGACGGTCCAGTTCCTTAACAACATCCCGATGATCAATCCGGACGTCATCACCGGTGTCTCGCTGTTCCTCCTGTTCGTCTTCCTCCATTTCTCCCAGGGTTACCTCACCGTCATCCTCGCACACATCTCGTTCTGCACTCCATATGTCGTGCTCAGCGTGATGCCTAAGCTCGGACAGATGAATCCCAACATCTACGAAGCCGCCCTGGATCTCGGTGCTACGCCATCCCAGGCCCTTCGCAAGGTACTCATCCCGCAGCTGCGACCTGGAATGGTCTCAGGCTTCATCCTGGCTTTCACCATGTCCCTGGATGATTTCGCCGTGACCTTCTTCACAAGGGGGACCATAGGCCTGGAGACCCTCTCGACCTACATCTACGCAGATGCCCGCAAGGGAGGCCTCACGCCTGAGCTCAGGCCTCTCATGACATTGATATTCACCATAATCCTTATCCTGCTTGTAGTTATGAACGTCAGGCAGGCAAAGACCAACAAAAAATAATGAAAAGATTACTCAGTATCTTGGCTGCGGCATTGATGGTTGCCGCATGCTCGGCAGACAGGGACCACATCCTCAAGGTCTACAACTGGAGCGACTACATCGACGAAGAGCTTATCGGCGAATTCGAGCAGTGGTACGAAGAACAGACCGGTGAACCGGTGAAGATTGTCTACCAGACTTTCGACATCAACGAGACCATGCTCTCCAAGATCGAGAAAGGCCACGAAGACTACGATGTCGTCTGCCCTTCGGACTACATCATCGAAAGGATGCTGAGGGCGGACCTTCTCCTTCCTATCAACATGGATTTCGGGGACACTCCGAACTACATTGAAGGCAGCCTCTCCCCTTACCTGACCAAGTGCCTGAAGGACCTCAAGACAGGAGACAAGGATGCCAGCAAATATGCCGTATCCTACATGTGGGGCACTACGGGCTTCATCTACAACACAAAGCACGTGGATCCCGAAGATCTACGCACATGGGATGTGCTCAGGAACCCCAAGTATGCCGACAAGATATTCGTCAAGGATGCCGCCCGCGACATCTACAGCCAGATTATCATATTCCTCAAGCATGACGACATCAAGGCGGGCAAGGTCACCATGGAAGAACTTCTTGCCGTTCCCTCCCAGGAGAACGTCAACCTCGTGGAGAATTACCTGATGCAGATCAAGGGCCAGGTCGCAGGCTACGAGGCTGATTTCGGCAAAGACCAGATGACTCAGGAACGCGGCTGGATAAGCCTCAACTGGAGTGGAGACGCCTGCTGGGCCATCGATGAAGCTGCAGAAGTCGGCGTGGATCTCGACTACATAGTACCCGATGAAGGTGCGACTGTCTGGTTCGACGGCTGGGTAATCCCCAAATATGCCAGGAACACGAAGGCGGCCAGCTATTTCATCAACTTCATGTGCAAGAGCGAGAATGCCATCCGCAACGCCGAGGAAATCGGCTACGTCAGCGCCTGTGGTACACCTGAGATCCTGGAACATTTCCGCGATGATGAATACGACCCCATCAACCTCACTTACTTCTTCGGCGAAGGAGCGGATTCCGTCTGCATCAATCCTGTGATGTATCCTGCACAGGAAGTTATCGACCGCTGCGCCCTTGAACATGACTGGGGCGAAGATTCCTCAATGCTGATAGAGATGTGGTCCAGGGTCAAGGGCAGCAATGCAAGCGTACTGACCTACATCATCATAGGAGCCTTGTTCGTGGCCCTGGTGGCCGGCGTAGTTGCATCGAGGACAAAGAAAAGCCGCAGGAGCAAGGGAAAGAAAAGAAGATAAACGATGAGTGTAACCATCCAAGCCGACAAGAAAGTCACAGACAGCCTCCTCGTCAAATGCTACGAGGTGGATTCTGCCAAGCGTCTCAAGCCGACGGCATTCATGGACATGGCCCAGGAAATGGCCTACCAGGCTGCCACGGCCATGCATTTCGGCTATGAAGACTTGATCATCAAGAACAAGGCTTGGGTACTCTCCAGAATGCATTTCCGGTTCATCGATGCTCCTCATTGGGGAGATGAAATGCTCATCAGGACATGGCACCGCGGTGCTTTCGGTCCTTTCTTCCTCAGAGATTTCGAATTGATCGGCCAGGATGGGAAACGCAAGGTCGAGGCTACTAGTTCCTGGGTGATCATCGACATCGACAGCCGCCACATGGCCAGGCCAGAGGATGTCCTTCCGACAGAAGACACTGCCTGCCGTGACTTTGCGATAGAGACTCCTGCCG
>CADBMD010000108.1 GCA_902795735.1 uncultured Bacteroidia bacterium | reverse complement strand
GCGGTCTGGAGGTCGGGAACACAAGGAAGGTAAAGGCATTGCTGCAGGTGCTTTCGCAGATGGTCCCATTCCAGGTTGATATATCTAAGATCTCAAGAAACATCGGGATCCAACGCCCGACCACTTTGAAATACATGAAGAACTTAGAGGAAGCCAAGTTGATCAGGAGGCTGTTCGCGGACCTGGAGTCAACCTCTGACCTTCAGAAGCCGGACAAGATCCTCCTCGACAACCCGAATCTGATATATACTCTCTCATCCGTGGAGCCGGAAATCGGGACGGTGCGTGAAAGTTACTTCTGCAACCAGCTTGCCAGTTCCGGTCACCGCGTGGAATATGGCGGCATCACGACCGGAGACTTCAAAATCGACCGGGATATCGTCATCGAAGTCGGCGGGGAGGACAAGGGATTCCGCCAGGTGAAGGGCGAAGAGAAGGGCTACGTTGCTGCCGACAACATAGAGAGTGCGGTCTTCCGGAAGATTCCCCTCTGGGCATTTGGATTCCTGTATTAGGATTTTTGACAATAGACCAACACCCGTAAAACACAATACACCTTTGTGAATATCAAAACATTTTCTATATTGAAAGGATGTATCGTGGTGAGACAATCACCGGCATTCATTGATTCTTTTTGGTAAGTATGGCAAAAAAGCCTATTATTGCAAACTTTTTCGATAGTCTGCAATAATGGACTGTAACCAACAATGATGGATGTCGTAATTACCTATGTTGATGGGCAAGATCCTTTCTGGCAGGAAGAATATTCACGTATTGTCGGCGAAGGAATCCTGACCAAAAGATACAGGGATTGGGGAACGCTCCGGTTCCTCATGAGAGGGATTGAAAGATACATGCCTTATGTAGAGAAAGTCCATCTGGTTGTGTCCAGCGAAAGCCAGGTCCCCGCTTGGATCGACAGGGAAAGAGTCCATGTGGTCCTTCATAAGGACATAATCCCGGAAAAGTACCTTCCGACATTTAATTCCAGCATGATAGAGATGTTCCTCCACAAGATAGAGGGACTCTCCGAACGCTTCGTGTATTTCAATGACGACATGTTTCCTGTCCGTCCTGTCCGGTCCGAGTCTCTTTTCGATGGCAGTAAGGCAGCCATCGGATTCTGCAAGGTGCTTTTCAGGATGAGCAATTACAAGAAGCTGGTCTTCATGTCCGACCGTCTGGTACGAAGGGCCCTGGGCATGAAGGCCGCTCTCTATGCCATACGGCCGCAGCACATCTGTTCTCCTATGCTGAGGAGTTGTTGCGAGGAACTGTATTCCAAAGTCGAAAGCCAGATCATCGAGTCCTTGTCTCCGCTCAGGCAGGAGAACAATTACAACCAGTACATATTCCTGGATTACATGTACTACACGGGCAGGGCAGAGTCAAGAAGGCTGTCTGCCAGGCATTTTTCGCTGGGAGCCAGCTCTGTGAAGAAGATATCTTCCTTCCTCCAGGAACCGAGCAGGGATTTTGTCTGCATCAACGATGTCTCAATGAGTGAAGAACGGTATCAATTTTGCCGTAAGGGCATATTGGAACCATTCGGACAGAGATTGCCGGATAAGTGTTCTTTTGAAAAGTAAAGCATTATGAAAGAGATCGGCGGCAAGGTGTCCGTGATCGTACCTGTCTATTCGGTAGAAAAATACATAAGGGATTGTGTAGAATCGCTTTGTGCCCAGACATATGGCGATATCGAGTTGGTTTTCGTCAACGACGGTTCGCCTGACCGCTCTATGGAGATACTGGAAGATGTCCTGGCCAGTCATCCTGAGACCAAGGGGAAGTCAGTGATAATAAACCAGAAAAACCAAGGCCTTCCTGCAGCAAGGATGGCCGGACTTCGTGCCGCCACAGGGGATTGGATCATACATGTCGATTCGGACGATTGGGTCGAGCCTGACTACATTGAAACCCTTCTGGAAGCCGCTCAGAGAGAAGATGCCGATGTCTCTTACTGCGATTTCATGAAGGAATATGACGGGAACAAGAAGGCGAAACTGGATGAGGAAGAGGATTTCCTCCCGAATGACGGCGCAGGGGCTCTTAAGGCGATGCACAACAGCGACATCAGGGCTTATATGTGGAACAAGCTAGTCCGTCGCTCCTTGTATGACCTGAACTCGCTTATAGTTCCCATATTCGGATATCATGAGGACATTGTCTTCCAGACCCAAGTCCTTTACCACGCCCGCAAGTGCGTGCATGTCCATAAGGCGCTCTACCATTACAGGAGGCAGAGGAAAGGCGCTCTCACCTCCGCCGGCCTGATCAGGTCAAGGAGAATGTCTGCAATGAATATGCTTTATCTGTTCGATGCCCTGCCGCCGAAAGATAGCCCAAGGGAGGTCTGTGGCATAGACCTTCTGCTTAGAGGGGGATGGTACTGTGCGATCATCCTTGACTGGAAACTTCTTGCCTCGCATCCTGAGGCGGTCCAGACTTTGATCGATGCTGAATACAAGCGGAACTACCGGGTCCCGATCGCAAAGCAGGTATACACCAAGGCCGTCTGCCGCCTCATCCGCCTGTTCTCAAAAAAGGCCTGACCAGCCTTCACGAGTTTATAGTTCTTTCAAAGCCCGGGCGAGCTGGTCGGGGCAGCTGGTGCCGCGGCCTTTGCAATCGATTCCATCCAGCAGTCCGATGACATCTTCCACCTTGCGACCTTCGCAAAGCCGGGCCAGACCTTTGGTATTCCCGTCGCAACCGTTGACTATCTGTACCTTGCGGATAGTGTCACCTTCAGTCTCGATGTCGATCTGGGTGGAACAGGTGTAGCCGCAGGTCAGGAAAGATGTGCTGCGGACATTGCCGGAAATGGAATCCGAGATCTTCGTTACATCATACATCATGGTTCAGCCCTCCATGATTTGGGAAGCAGCATTCTTGGTGTCCACTTTCTCGATAATACGTTCGAGGAAGCCATCTTCACTGAATATGAATGTGCGCCTTAGCGTGCCGAGTACGGTCTTGCCGTACATTTTCTTTTCCCCTATGGCGCCGAAAGCCTCATGCATCTCCTTGGTCGTGTCAGCGAGCAGCGTGAAAGGCAGATTGTGCTTCTCCCTGAATCCTGCGTGGGATTTACCCGAGTCCTTGCTCACACCGACCACGTTGTAACCGGCGGTTGTCAGCCTTTCATAATTGTCCCTGAATGAACATGCTTCCGCCGTGCATCCGGAAGTGTTGTCCTTCGGATAGAAATACACGACTGTCTTTTTACCCTTGCCGATGAAATCCTCTGATTTCACCGTATTACCGTCTTGGTCGAGCACCTCGAAAGACGGCATCTTGTCACCTACTTTGAGCATTTACGATAATTCTAATGGCAGGTGAAAGATAACATATTATTTCAACACTTCAAAATGATCCCTGAAGTAACAGGATTACTCTACGACTTGTTTTTTCCTGGTAAGGAAGGCTTGCGCCAGGTAGATTATTCCGATCAGTACTCCGGCCTTGAAAGGTCCAAGGATGTCAGTGCTTCCGAAGCATAGTGATCCAAGCGGCGTGACGATCAACGGAGAAAGGAACTGCCCCAGGTACAATGCAGCGGAGAGGAGAGGCATGACTGTCGAAGCAGCCTCTTTCCCGGCTTTCATTGAAGCGATTGTGTTTAGATAGGGCACGCCGACTCCGTTGGCGAAGCCTATGAGGGCGGAGCCGCCAAGCAGAAGCGGCAGGCCTGAACCCATTGAAAGGAGAAGGAAACCGGCGATGAATCCAGCCGGAGCGACGTATTTCATTCCATGCCTGAACGAATTCATCATCGATCCGAATGCCAGGCCTATCAGGAAAGCAACCACATCGAGCCCTACCATGATGAGCGTGATTGCGTTGTTTGAAAGCGTCGTCCCGCAGTGGGCGCTGAGGGCGAAACGAGTCGGATAGATGAAGAAGAGGATCATCACCAGGATCATTCCAACCACGGATGGGTGGAACCTCTTCAGAAGTGAAAGGGATGGCCCCTTGCCTCCCTTGAGACGTTCATTCGGGAGGAACAGAACCACGAGGACCACGGCTATGAGCCCTAACAGGTAGACCAGGAAAGCGTAGTTCCAGCTTATGTTAGCCAGGAGTCCGGCGAGCAGACCGGTTGACAGGGGCATGATCATCCCCACGCTTACTCCCAGGAGGGCACGCATGGCCAGAAGCAGCCAGATATCTTTTACGAAGAAGCAACCAGCGCCGGTCAGGACATAGAGCAGCAGTCCCGTCAGGGCCAGGGTCCTGGTCTTCATCAGGCTGCATAGCCAGGGAAAAAGCAGGTTGGTAATGATTATCAGCAGAGCCGGCAGGCTGACTATCATCTGGACCAACAGGTCGGGAGCATCGCTGAAATGGTCGCGGATTACACCCAATGCAGGAGCAATGGCGGCTCCGGCCATTACCGTAAGGAGTGAGATAGAGAGGATTGTCAGTGTGAGCCTTCCTCCAGGATTGTTTTTCATCTTATAATGGAGTACAAGCTCTGCCAAGCATTCTGATTTAGGGCTGCAAAGGTAGCAATTTCAGGGAAAAAGTCAAAGAGCAGCCAGCCTGCTAGATTATCGTGAGCGAATGCGTTGTTGAAGGAATATACTTCTGGAGCAGGTCTTGGGTCCGTATCTTTACGAAACATGTGGCCGTGCCGTCGGTGCAGGCGAACCATTCGCTGTCTGCGACAGCCCTGTCCATCACCAGATGTATTCCGGCGGCTGAAGGCAGTACGGCGCTCAGGATTGTAGTGGCACCGACTTCGACGCCTGTAAGCTCGAGCAGTTTTCCGGGTGATGCGAACGAAACCCTCGGGATTCCGAGCTTCCCGCAGAATTCCTTGGTTATGAAGGGTTTGTCGTCACTCGTTACGTACAGGTAGAACTCTGTCTGCTGCCGGTTGCAGACGAAAATCGTCTTGACGATCCGGACTCCTATCTTTGCATCTATGTTCTGGCAATCTTCCATGGTTAGGCCCGGATCAGTGTCGACCCTTTCGAAAGGTATGCCCAGTTCTGCGAAGGCTTCGTAGACGGCCTTTCGCAGGGGAGTCTCAAATGAATCCGGAGGGGAAGTGATGATGTCGCTGACCTTGAACATGTCCTTGATTCCAGGCTTATTGGATTGAAGGATCGCAGGTCAGGCCTATCCCAAGTTTAGAGAAAGTCTTCCTGTCCACTTCGCTCAGCATCACGGTGGAATGGACCTGGGCCCCGGTCAGTTTCGGAAGCTGGTCAAGGGCCATCTTGCAGTTCTCGTCGATGAGGCTCATCATCGAGATCGCCACGAGGACTTCGTCGGTGTGAAGCCTGGGATTGTGTCCGTGCAGGTAGGTGACCTTCGTCTTCTGGATCGGTTCTATCATGGTCTGGGGGATAAGTTTGACATTGTGGGCTATCCCTGCCAGATGCTTGAGGGCGTTGAGGAGGAGGGCGGCGCTGGGGCCAAGGAGCGAACTGGTGCCTGCCGTGAGGATGGTCCCGTCATTGAGCTCGATGGCTGCAGTCGCCTCGTCGGTGCCTCCGTTCTGCTCGAACCTTGCCTTTGCGGCAACCGTTGTCTTCCGGTCAGCGGTGGTTATCCTGGCTTTCTTCATCAGAAGCGCTATCTTGTTCACTTCCGCTTCGGTGGCCTTCCCGTCCGCAAAATTGCACAGTGCAGTGTAGTAGCGCCTTATGATTTCCTGCAAGGAAGCTTCCCGGCAGACTTCATCGTCGCTGATGCAATAGCCGGCCATGTTGACACCCATGTCGGTAGGGGACTTGTAGGGAGTGGCTCCGAATATGCTGTCGAACAAGGTGTTCATCACCGGGAATATCTCCACGTCACGATTGTAATTGACCGCAGTCTGGCCATAGGCTTCGAGATGGTAGGGGTCGATCATGTTGACATCTTCCAGATCTGCGGTAGCAGCTTCGTAGGCAAGGTTCACGGGGTGGGTGAGGGGAAGGTTCCAGATCGGGAATGTCTCGAACTTGGCATAGCCGGCCTTTATCCCTCGTTTGTTCTCCTGGTAGAGCTGGCTCAGGCACACGGCCATCTTGCCGCTGCCGGGACCGG
>CADBMD010000107.1 GCA_902795735.1 uncultured Bacteroidia bacterium | reverse complement strand
GGGAATAAGGAACAACCATGCCCGAAGCCAGCCTCGTACACTTCGCGTTGTGGTTTGATGTAGCTAGGGAATAAGGAACAACCCTCGTGAGCCCGATCGCCAAGGAGGTTGAGTTGTGGTTTGATGTAGCTAGGGAATAAGGAACAACGGAAGCTATGCGTCGTGTTGAAGCAGACGTGTTGTGGTTTGATGTAGCTAGGGAATAAGGAACAACGGTTGATTCAGGGCCCACTTTGGCCGTCAGTTGATGTGTTGCCTAGTATAGTGTCTATAAGGGTTTGTACCACTGCCTTCTTGGTATGCTTTAGATAGATATAATACATATTATTTTGGAACAGAATAGAATAATGAGAATTCTTTTTGTCTGCCACGGGAATATTTGCAGGTCGCCGATGGCGGAATTCGTAATGAAGGCACTGGTGCGTTCCAGAGGGTTGGAAAATGATTATTTCATCGAATCCGCAGCCGTCTCGGATGAAGAGACGGGCAATCCGATCTATCCGCCGGCAAAACGCTGCCTGACCCAGCATGGCGTTCCGTTCGACAACTCGAAGAGAGCCAGGAAGGTGACTAGTAAAGACTACGACCGATTCGACCGGATCATTTGCATGGACGCGTCCAACCTCCGCCTGATCAAGCACATAATACCTTCGGATCCGGAAGGGAAAATCCATCTTCTGATGTCATATACCGGAAAGGGCCGGAACGTTGCCGACCCTTGGTACACTGGAGATTTCGAGACGACCTTCCAAGACATCCTGGAAGGTTGCGAGGCAATGCTTGCGGCACGTCTGTGACTATAGGCCGGAGTCTGCCCAAGTGGTGTAGCCGGCTCCGGGGATCCTGTTCCCGACCGAATAGTAGGGAATGGCCTTGAAAAGTTCTCGCCCGTCTTTCCTTCCGGTTATGGTGACGATGCCTCCAAGCAGTCCCGGCTCGAAACTGGCTTCAAGGGAGATGTCTTCAGGGATTACACCGTCGAATCCATCGTTGTCGACTTCTTCAATGCAGTAGACCATAGGACCGTAGGCCAGGGCGACCTTGCCTTGAAGCTGCTTGACATCAGGGTGGGCGGTAATCCTGCGAGGAACCATCGGGAGTTCAAGGGTGACCTGGTCTCCTTCGTGCCATTTCCTGCGTATTACCGCATATCCATCCACTACTTTCAGTGGGATCTCTTCCCCGCAGACGGTGATGACTGGCCTTCCTTCCACAGACGATTCATAGAGTCCGAACGGATTCTCGACCCCCATAGCCCATCCGGGAATCCTGATCCTGAGTTCGAATGACTGCGGCTTTGACGGCGAAAGCGTCACTGTTGTCCTTCCCTTCCAAGGATAACCTGTTTCCTGGGAGACGACTACGGGACAACCATCCAGGTCAAGTTGAGCCTTGCTTCCTGTGAAGAGGTTGATGTACAGGGCATTGGCTTTCGTGGCGTAGATATATCCAGGCATCGCTCCCATGTATTTCATGAACATCGGAGGACAGCATGGACAGCCATGCCATTCCCAGCGGGCGTGATGCTCTGCGTTGAGAGGATTCTGGTAGGTGTAGTGGTCTCCAGAAAGGGAGATTCCTGTCAGGACATTATTGTACAAAGCCCTTTCATATTCATCCATGTAAAGGGCCTGTCCCGTCAGTTCGTTCATCCTCTGGCTGAAGAATCCTGCTCCGACTGCGGCGCATGTCTCCAGGTAGGCATCTGTCGGGAGGTATTTGTCTGGGCCGAATTTCTCGTCGAAATGAACGGCGCCGACGCCCCCGGTAATGAACCATCTTTGGCCGGCCATGTTGCCCCACAGTCTCTTTACTGATTCGATGTAGCGGGGATCCTGGTTCTCGATGGCAGCTGCCGTCACCCCGGTCATCAGCAGGGTGGCCCTCACTGCATGGCCTTCTATGGTTTGCTGTTCGAAGATAGGGATGGAATCTTGGCCATAGGCTTTTTCAGATGGCCTTCCTACAGGCTCTTCTCCTCCGAAATGACCTCTCTGCTCGATCCAGAATTCGGCCAGTTCCTTGTAATGGACTGCATCGACGGGAACATTGAGGCGGGATGCGAGTCCTGGCTCATCCCTGTAGAGCTGGTAAAGCTTGATGAGGGCCTCTTCCGGCTGAGCATGCCCCGGGATGACATTCCACTTCGGAGCCGCCCCCATGATGTCGTACATGTAGTTGGCCAGTTTGGTGGCAGCTTCCAGTAGGTTGGTCTTTCCGGTTGCCCGGTAGAAGTGGATACCGGCTTCTACCAGGCAGCCTGAATTGTAGATATCTTGTTGCCAGCTCCGTCGACCACCG
>CADBMD010000106.1 GCA_902795735.1 uncultured Bacteroidia bacterium | reverse complement strand
GCAACGGTCGAGGCGCTCGCCGGAGAGTTGCTTTCCGGCATCAGGAGTTTCGATGACACGGTCGGTCCCCTCTCGCTGAAGGACTGCACCTACCGCATCTACCGGGACCTGAGGTTCTCTAAGGACAAAACCCCCTACAAGACTCACATGGGCATCTATATCAACCGAGGAGGGAAGAAGTCCGGCTACAGCGGGTATTATTTCCATGTAGGGGCGAAGTCGTACGGGAATATGGTCGCCATCGGTGACATCTGGTGTCCGCCCGAGGTGCTGAAGGTCATCCGCGAGGATATCCAGCTGGGCGGAGGGGATTTCAGGAAGATCCTTTCGGAGGTGGATCCGCGCCTTGTGATCGATGACCGGGGAGCCCTGAAGCGTGTCCCTGTCCCCTTCCCTTCCGACACGCCGGACGCTCCCTACTATAAGCTAAAGGCTTTCTGCCTGTACTATGCGCCGGACGACCGGTTCGTCGCCTCGAAGGACCTCTCCGTGCGGCTTGTGGATATCTTCAGGACGACCAAGCCGTTCCTGGACTACATCAACCGGGCCATCGACTTCGTGCGGGAGGAAAAGAAGGAATACTTCAGCAGTTTGGATTTCTGATATCAGAATTCGATTCTATCAAACCAGGAGGGCCCGTGGGAAATCCCAGAAGACGCGCTGGATTGCGAGGACGACTCCACTGGAAGGGGTCAGAAGTATCAGGCAGAGGTTCAGGATATGGACCGTCGTGATGATCAGCAGCGACCGTATGACACCCGGCCCGATGATGTCCGTCTGATGGAGGCGGGTCTGCGATATTTCTACTGGGACAAGATGTCAATGTCGGAAATCGCCGCCCTATGCGGCTTCAAAAATGAGAATGTAGCCAAAAGCACAAAGAAACGGTACATGGAAAAGTTCAAAGAGATGGCAGCGAAGATGCTGGAAGATGACCAGATGGCGGAAGCCGCCATCGGCCGGACTGTTGAACGGGCCGCAATCAGGGAGCAACTCGAAGAGTGCCGTCAGATGGGTTCCGGAGTTCTAGTCGCTTCCTCTCTAAAAGAAGGAAAATCCATGTTGGGCGAGAATGAGATCATAGTCGGCATTCGGGAGAATTCACCAGTGGCATGGAAAGCGCTATATGCATCCATCTATGATAAACTAAAAAAAGAACTGGGGCCCATCATTTATAAGTGAGCTAAAAACAAACAAGGTATAATTAAAAACAACACGAAAAGATGCCATCGTCAACGACGTGACATGGCAAGAAGTGCCGGCAGGTAGTCCGGTATCCACCAGAATCACATCTTTTCCGGTGTCTATCAGGTAATTCTGCAAACTGCCGCGATAGCGGATTTCGGGATTGAATTTCTCAGGTCCGTCTTCACCACCGAACACGACATATTCATTACTTTGAGGGCTCCCACTTGCAGCGCACAGGAGACAAGATGGCTCATAATAGTATAATTTATCAAATATACCGCATTCCAGCGACAAGACAAAATAAAAGAAAACGGGAAATGGGTGTCCTTTGATGTGTGGACAATTCTTCGTAAATTAGCCATATCGAACACAAGGAATTTTTCCCGGTAAAATGAGTAATGTGGCAACATAACAGAGACGTTCCATGGAATACCTTTCAAAACAACGATACGACGAGATTGCAGCCGAGTTGAAACATCTTATCAACGAGGTTTACCCCAAAGTGAAGGACAACCTCGCGGAGGCTCGCGCCCAAGGGGACTTGAGCGAGAATGCGGGATACCGCGAAGCACGACGGATCCAGGGAAAGACCATCAGCCGCATACGCTTCCTGCAGAAGGTCCTTGAGCATTCACGTGTGATCAACCCTGACGACCTTCCAAAAGACAGGGTCACCCTTCTGAGCCAGGTAGAATTTACGAACCTTTCTACAAATACCCGCATGAAATTCGAGATAGTCAGTCCACACGAGATGAACCTTGAGGCGGGAAAGATTTCACTTAAATCCCCTATCGGCGCTGCCTTGATGGGCAAAAAAGTCGGTGAAATCGCCGAAGCCCGAGTCCCCTCAGGAATCCTCCGCCTGAGGATAGAAAGCATCACGTCGGACTCATCTGTTTGACACACCACGAAAAGGCAGCGGCAAGCCGCTTGTCTCCGTCCTGGAAATGGTTCCCAGGATTCCATACTAAAGTACAGTTATCTTTTCCAAGGGTATTCTTAAGCAGTTCATATTCGCCCCGGACACTGTCGCCGACACGGGCGATGGCACGGTTCTTTACGTGCTCTTCCTGATCTCCTAGGCTAAGATAAACCTTTCCAGCCTTGACGGGATGTGCTTTTGCAAAGTCCATCCAATCCTTGATCCAGAGCGATGGCGAAGCGGCGGCAATAGCGGCGAAACGGTCTGTCTGCGTTGAGGCCCAAAGGGCGAACAGTCCCCCCAGGGAATACCCGCCAAGAATGACAGGAATATTCCCATATTCTTTCACCAACGTAGGGAGCAACGATTCTGTTATATAGCGGAGAGTTTCCGGAGTCTTCGTTCCCACTTCAGGGCTCCTGTTGATGGCATCATCGTGCCACGGAGTGAGGTCCAGGTCCCAGTCGAACACCTGGAAAGCCGCCAAGACAAAAGGAACGCCTGTCGCCTGGGCAATCAAGTCAGCAGTACTATCAAAGATACCTCGTTCGTGATTCCCTAATGTCTGAATGAGAATGAATTCAGGTTGGACGGAGGCAGATATGAAGCACTCCCGACCGTCAATGATGTGGTTTATATGGTTCATGGTATTCAAATTTAGCAATAATTCCCTGAATAATTCATAAATTTGCCTTAAGTATGCCCGTGGCATGAAGTAAACTGATAATCAATAAATTATTGCAAATCATGAAATCTTTAGGAGCTAAACCCTATCTTTTCCCTATGCCGACCTACATGATCGGAACTTACAACGAAGACAACAGCGTGGACGTGATGATGATGGCATGGGGCGGAATAGTCGACACGAATATGGTTGCACTTAACCTTGAGGCCTCCCACAAGACGGTGAAGAACCTCCGCGACCGCAAAGCCTTCACCCTATCCATCCCCGGGACCGACACGCTTAAAGAGTCCGATTACCTGGGAACGGCCAGCGGCAACAAGTACCCCGACAAGTTTGCCATAAGCGGCCTGCATGCCATAGGAAGCGAGAATGTCGACGCACCGGTGGTGACTGAGTATCCCGTCACTCTCGAGTGCAAGGTCGTTGAATTCCAGGACCAGCCATACGGACTACGCGTGCTTGGAGAAATCGTCAATGTCCTCGCCGATGAGAAAGTCCTCGATGAGAAGGGAAAGATCGATGCCGGCAAGTTAAAGGCCTTTGCATTCGATCAGATGAGGAATGACTACTACGCAATCGGCGAGAAGATCGGGACGGCGTGGCATGAAGGCCTGTCCTTTATAAAGAAAGGGTAACGCTGATGTTCCCTGCCCCGGCTTTCAAAAAAGATTTCAGCTTATCCATAGATTCATACTCCATTTTGCCGATGCGAGTATAACTCCATGTATTGCTCCCATAGAACAATACGATCTGGTTGCCATTGTACAAGATCACATCTCCGGCCTGAGTTGTAATCTGGGAATTGCTGGTTGGAAGAGAACGGCCTAAGGATCCGACTTTCTCAAAGCCGCCGTAATCACTTGCCGTGTAGGTAATAGGCGCTTGACGAAGAGCGGAGACAAGAGCCTTGGTAGCGTCATTGTTGACCAAGGCTATAAGAAGTGTTTCTCCGGAAATGGATATTTTGATTTTGTCAGGCATCTTTGGGTCGTCTTCAGGGGTTTCTTTTTGTTCATTCTGCTCTTGTTTTTCTTCTTGTCCTTGCGCAGTTGAGGGTTGAGGAACCTTTGTGCAAGAAAGCAGGGCAAGGAACATCAGTATTGCACCCAGCCCTGCAAGAATATTCAGGAAAGTCTTCATCCTACTTAAGGTTCTCTTTGAAGAAGGATTCGATAGTGTCGAAAGGAATCACACCTGCCTTGTCATCGTAGAGATCCACATGGGATGCACCAGGGATTATCAGAAGCTCCTTGTTGCCTTCCTTGGCGCTCACGCCTTCCACATGCTTCCCGGTCATGCGCTCAAAGGCATATTCACTGAAATAACGGCTATGGGCTTTTTCTCCGTGGATGAGCAGAACCGGATTCTCAATTTCCTGTGCCCAGCAAAGCAAGGGTTGGTTCAAGAAGCTCTGGCAGCCGATAACGTTCCAACCATCGGTGGAATTGCCGCTGCGAGCATGGTAACCACGGTCTGTTTTATAGTAAGCATGATATTCCTTAACAAACCAGGGGGCATCTTCCGGGAGCGGATCGATAACTCCGCCTGCACGTTTGTAGGATCCGGATCTATAGTCTTCCGTGCGCTGGGCGGCGATAGCCTTACGCTTTTCCATACGTTGGGCAGGAGTGTCTTCACTGGCAAAATAGCCCTCAACATTAACCTTGCTCATATCATACATGGTAGAGGCCACGGTAGCTTTGATTCGAGGATCAAGTGCAGCAGCATTTACAGCCATACCACCGAAACCGCAAATGCCTATTATTCCAATACGATCCGGATCAACAAGTTCACATGTGGAAAGGAAATCAACGGCTGCGAGGAAGTCCTCTGTGTTGATGTCAGGAGATGCCATCCTGCGAGGTTCTCCCCCGGATTCACCGGTGAAGGACGGATCGAAAGCAATGGCGATGAAACCTCTTTCAGCCATGTGCTGCGCGTACAGGCCACTGCTCTGTTCCTTGACTGCACCGAAAGGGCCACTTACTGCGACAGCAGGCAAATGCCCGGCGGCGAAGGATATTGGAACATACATATCCGCCGCAATCTCAATACCATAGCGATTGTGGAAGGTAACTTTAGAGTGGTTTACAAGTTCGGACTTTGGGAATGTCTTATCCCATTCTTGTGTAAGGGTAAGGGTATTCATATCTTTATAATGTAATCAATACCAGTCGTGTTTTTCATTACGGTTGAGCGCTGCAATCCGGTTCATTTCCTCATCTGTCAGCTCAAAATCGAAGATGTCGTGATTCTCTGCGATATGATCAGGGTTACTGGAACCTGGAATCGCGACGACATTCCGTTGCCAATGCCAGCGCAGTATCACCTGCACGATTGATTTTCCATGAGCCCTGGCAATACTGGCAAGTACAGGATCATTCAGCAGTTCTTTTTGGTGACCACGACCTCCAAGGGGGTACCAAGCCTGCACGATGATATTATTCTCGTGAATAAAGTTGATGACCTCCGTGTCCTGGTAATATGGGTGAATTTCATTCTGAACCAGGACAGGTTTGACGCTGACCTGAGGAAGGAATTCAGACAATTCCTTGACATAGAAGCAGGAAAGCCCTAGGGACTTGATCTTTCCTGCAGCCTGATACTTTTCCATTGCCTTGTAAGCCTTGACATCGTTTGCCCCGGGATGATGCAGGAGCATGATGTCTATGTAGCCTATGTCTAGTTTGGAAAGAGCCTGATCAATGGCTTCCTCAGGATGCTCATACTGCGTTCCGGGATAAATCTTGGTTATGACCGTAATATCCTCGCGCTTGCAGATTCCGTCAGCGACAGCCTGCCGGACAGCCTCACCAACCTCTTTTTCGTTGCCATACATAAAAGCCGTATCAATGAGTCTGACCCCGGTTTTCAGAGCTGAATACACAGAATTGAAGCATGTTTTACCAGACAGCGAAAATGTGCCGATCCCGGCAGAAGGAAGTGTCAGTCCATTATTCATGACAATCGTAGGGGCGAGTTTTGTGGAAGTATTCTGAGATGTTTCAACCTGTTCGGTACCAGCACATCCGGTCTGGTACAACATGCCGGACAGAAGGGCGGCTATAATCAAGGGACACTTCATAACTTACATAAATTAAGATCCTAGAACTCCAGCTGGAATCCCTTTGCTTTAAGTCTTTCGTAACTTTCCTTGTCGAAACTGTACTTTATAGGGGTTCTAGTCCCATGCCGGGGCGTACCGTCATCCACTTCAGAGAGTATCTCGTAATGCTTCATCTTGTTGGCAAAGTTGCGGCGGTCAAACTTGACCTCAAGGATGGATTCGTACAAGTTCTGAAGCTGAGGCAGTGTAAATACCTCGGGAAGAAGATCGAAGCCGACCGGTTCAAAATGAATGTCTCGTTTCAGCAGCGAAAAGGCGTCACGAAGAATCTTGTCATGATCGAAAGCCAAAGAAGGGACATCCGAGAGAGAAAACCATTCTGCTCTTTCAGCATCCGTATCGGCCCGGACATCCGAAAGTTTTACCAAGGCATAATGAGCGATGGTAATTACTCG
>CADBMD010000105.1 GCA_902795735.1 uncultured Bacteroidia bacterium | reverse complement strand
CGACATCATGATACTTAGGATCAGGAAGTAGAATTCTCTTCTTAGGCTTCGATTTTCTCATTTTGAGTAAAAATTAAAGGTGATAAATAAAACAACTACTTCTTCTTGGCAGCCTTGGGCCTCTTGGCGCCATAGAGGGAACGGGACTGAGTCCTACCCTCGACACCGGCAGTATCCAATGCTCCGCGAAGGATGTGGTAACGCACACCAGGGAGGTCCTTCACACGGCCTCCGCGAACCAGCACGATGCTGTGCTCCTGGAGGTTGTGACCCTCGACCGGGATGTAGGCATTGACCTCTTTGGAGTTGGTCAGGCGGACCCTAGCGACCTTCCTCATCGCTGAGTTAGGTTTCTTGGGAGTCGTCGTGTAAACACGAAGACATACGCCCCTCTTCTGAGGACAAGCGTCCAGCGCACGAGACTTGCTTTGTGAGACAATGCTCTCGCGCCCTTTGCGAACTAACTGTTGAATTGTAGGCATAAATGATTGTAAATCTATTATTTATGTTTCTCCCCAAACATTTTGGGGCTGCAAATTTACTGAATATTCTTCAAATCACCAAAGTTTTACGTCTTTTTGAGTTTTCACAAGGATTTGCAATTATCGGATTTTCACTATCTTTGACTTATTGAACACGAAGTTTTGAATGTAAAAACACTCAGGTCAATGAAAAAAGTTTTGACTTTTGGGGCGGCCTTGTTGCTAAGCTTGGTTGCCATGGGGCAGGAAAGACAGCATGCCAATTATGCCTTGGCGGAAAGGTTTTCCGCAAAGAAGGTGAACCAGATGGTCTTCTCTACGAGGGTCCAGCCGAGATGGTTCAAGGAAGGAGACAGGTTCTGGTACGAATGGCAGTCGCCGAAGGGTACACGCTATTATGTGGTGGATCCGGCCAAGGGCACCAAAACCGAAATATTCGACATGGAGAAGCTGGCCATGCTGCTGACCGAGATTGTCAAGGATCCATTCGATGCCCAGCATATTCCCATAACAAGCCTGAAGCTGAAAGATGACAAGGTCTTCACCTTCGACATCCGCAGCACCCAGGACAAGGTTGAGAAACCCGACACCACCAAGGCCGGGAAGGGGAAGAAAGCGGCCGCTCCGAAAAAGCCCGAAAAGAAAGTATTCCATTTTGAATATGACTTTGCCAGCGGTACTTTGAAGGATGTGACCGAAGAAAAGGAGAATGAAGTAAAGAAGTATCCTTCTTTCGCATCCATTTCACCGGATGGGACCGTCGGAGTCTATGCTAAGAATTCCAACCTCTGGATAATGGACTCGACCAACCTCCGGAAGGCTGCCAAGGACCCCAAGGACAGCACCATCGTTGAATACAGGCTGACCACGGACGGAATCAAGCAGTTCGGTTTCGGATATGGCAACTATTCCGGAGACACTGAGAAAGACACCAACCGCAGGTCCAATCCGGGCGCACTTGCATGGTCTCCGGCTTCAAAGCGTTTTGCTGTAACGAAATGGGACACTCGCAAACTTGAGGACCTCTGGGTCATCAACTCGGTGAGTTCCAAGCGGCCCAAGCTCGAGACTTACAAGTACCAGATGCCCGGAGAGCCGGGTCCGAAGGGGTATCTTTACATTTTCACCCTCAACGGCACGGAGGCAACCAGCAGGCAGGTCAAGGTCGACGCCTTCAAGGACCAGGACTTCAGCATCGAGCGTGGAAGAAGGCTGGCCAAGGACAACTACAATGACTACTATTCGACCAAATGGCTGGGAGACGACAGCGGATTCTACCTGATGCGCCAAAGCAGGGACATCAAACGGATCGACCTTTGCTGGGTCGGAGTGGATGCCGACTCTGTCAAAGTCATAATACCGGAACGCTCAAACACTTACATAGAGACAAGGACTCCCTTCCTCATCAAGGACGGCAAGCAGCTTATATGGTGGTCGGAGCGCAATGGCTGGGCCAACCTCTACCTCTACAACAGCGACGGCACCCTCGTGAGAAAAATAACCGACGGAGCCTTCCACGTTGAAAACGTACTGGGAGTCAACGAGAAAGAAGGCTATGTCCTGTTGAGTGCCTGCGGGGTGAACAAGGATGAAAACCCCTACCAGATGCACACTTTCAGAGTGCCTCTTACCGGCGGCAGCCTCCAGCAGCTGGACATGGACGACATGGATGTGCTTTCAACGGCCAGTGACGATGCCAGATACTTCGTGGCCAATTATTCAAGGGTTGACTATACTCCGAACGTAGCCCTCTTTGGAGCAAGCGGGAAGAAAATCCTGGATTTGGAAGAAGCAGACCTCAGCCTGCTGCTTGAAGCAGGCTACAAGTTCCCCGAGCGCTTCAAGGTCAAGGCCGCAGACGGTGTAACCGATCTCTATGGCGCCATGTACAAGCCCTACGATTTCGACTCCACTAAGGTGTATCCCATCTGCGACTACGTCTATCCTGGGCCACAGGTAGAGGCAAACAACATCTCCTGGAGCAAGAACTTCACCAGGGTGGACCGCCTCGCCCAGCTGGGCATCATAGTGATCACCGTAGGCAACCGCGGCGGACATCCCAACCGTTCGAAATGGTACCATAACTATGGCTACGGGAACCTCCGTGACTATGGCCTCGAAGACCAGAAGTACGCAATCCAGCAGATAGGAGCCCGCTGCCCGTTCGTGGACCTGGACAGGGTCGGGATACACGGCCACTCTGGCGGCGGATTCATGAGTACGGCGGCAATCCTGAAATATCCTGATTTCTTCAAGGTGGCAGTCTCTTGTGCCGGCAATCATGACAACAGCATCTACAACCGCTGGTGGAGCGAACAGCACCACGGAATCCTGGAGAAGATCGACAAGGGCGACACCACTTTCGTTTACCATATCGACACCAACCAGGAACTTGCAAAGAACCTGAAGGGACACTTGATGCTGGTCCATGGCGATGTGGACAACAACGTACACCCTGCCAACACGATCCGGGTAGTCAATGCCCTGATCAAGGCCAACAAGCGTTTCGACATGCTGCTCCTGCCAGGCCAGAGGCACGGCTTCGGCGACATGAATGAATATTTCTTCTGGAGAATGGCTGACTACTACTCGGAGTGGCTCATCGGAGATTCCGAACGCTCCCGAGTGGACATCGTCCAACTAAACAACGACTAACGGCCGTAGAGCTGGCGCTCGATGAGACGGCGCTTTAGGGCTGAGCCATATTCATATTCACCGACTTCTATCGAATCCAGCAGGTAGAGGTCGGTTCCTTTGAATATGGTACCTTCGGCAACGGACCTAATGGCGAGGATCTTGTCTATAGACTCCTTTGGCACGATAAGATGGCAAGGGATTATGTAGGCTACAGGGTTGCACGCCACGGCGTGGGCGACAGCCCTGACTCCGCGAGGATTGCCGCACATCTCTGCCAGCTGGCTGTAACTCAGAAGGGATATCCCTTCGTCAGGCTGGACCGGCGTACCGTCCTGATGGTGGGTCAGTAGGTAGAGCCTCTTCCATACTTTCATCTGGAAAGAAGTACCGTCCAGAAGCAAGTCCTCCCACCTGGTGACTGAAGAAAGAGCGGCCAGGTCATCCATTCCGATCTTCTTTACAGTTATCTCAGAGACACTGTCGAAAGGCAGCCCGGCGACATGGCCGGCGACTTTGCGCAGTTGCCTGAAATCTGCTCCCACCGACGCAATCTTTCCATTGACACGGACAACTACCCATTGTTGATCCTTTTTCATAACCTAAACCATTAAACCTTCTAAAGTTACGAAAAAGTGACAAAAATCCGTTATTTGTTTTTAACTTTTACATGATTATTGCGACTTTATGGTAGTCGCATAGAAAATGACAGAGCAAGAATTCAAATCCTTCACTGAAACCACAAGAAAAGACCTGATCAGCCTGGCCAGGAGATTCACTATCGCAACCGGCGGGCCGGAGGAGGCTGAAGATATCGTCCAGGAAGCCTTCCTCGTCTTGTGGGAATTGAATGGTAACGGCTATCCTGTCCGGGACACAAAGGCCCTGGCTATCAAGATCACCAAGAACATCTGCATTTCGAGGTACAGGAAAAGGAAGATACGACAAGTTATCATCTCCGATGACAAGCAGGAGGGAAACGATCCAGCAGACAAGCTTGTGGAGAACGAAGATATCCGGAAAATCAAAGACAGCCTTTACGACGGATTAACAAGAACCCAGCGGGAACTCATGACCCTAAGGAACGACCAGGGACTTTCCCTCGATGAAATCACCGCTGCAACAGGCAGACCGAAGTCCAGTGTCAAGGTCTCCCTTTCAAATGCCCGGAAAAGATTGTCGGAACAAATAAAGAAATGGTTATGACAGAAGAATCCAGGAACAGACTCGCAGAGCTTGAAGGCAAATACCTCTCAGAGGATGCCGTAGCCGAATTCGACAACATACTTGACGGATTCGAAAAACAGGTTTCCCACCGGAAGGTCCTCAGAGGAATTGCAGCGACGGCAGCTGCCGCAGCGATAGCGGTTCCCCTGATAATCCACGGACCCCTTTCCAAAAATAATGAGCAGATGGACTCCCTTGTCATTGCTGAAGGCATGATGGAACTCATGAACCTGAAAGCTGGGACGATAGAATCAATAGAAGCCAAGCCAAAAGGATCGAAGGCGATACTCACTGTACATCTCAAAGATGGAAGTATCCAGACATACATAATGACAAACGATGAAAAGACAGGAAGCATGACCCTCGTGGCCAAAAAATAATAAGAAAAAGATGAAAAGAACCATTACAGCCATTATCCTTGCGATAACCCTGGGCACCTTTGCCGTGGCAGCCCAAGGACGTTTCACCGAAAAGTACATAATCAACGGCAAGGTCGTCACAGATTTCGACGGGTCGCAGCTGGTTGGCTTGCAAATAGAATCCTACACGGTTGACACCACCAAGATCGGACGGAACTTCCTTCTCACACACATAATAACTACGAACAAACTCGTAATTAATCCGGGAAATACACCTAGGATTTATCCAAACAAGAATCCTCTGATCTTGCTTGATGGCAAGAAGATTGACCAGAAGGCTTTTTCCTTGATCGAGTTCAAGGACATCGAGAGCATCAACGTCATCAAAGACCCGAACAATGAGCTAGTCAGGAAATACAAAGCACAGGACGGGGTCATTGTGATCAAGACAAAAGAAAAAGAAACCAATCAAGAATAAGTGCCATGGGATCTCTTTTAGTTTCTGCAATTTGCGCAATAGCCCTGGGTGCAGGGCAGGTGCAGGCTCCTGCCGACACCTTGAAAGAATACATAATCGATGGATTCTATGTCAGGGATTTCGATGGTTCCCAGCTGGTAGGAAAGACAATCCAGTCCTATAGGATAGTGTCCGACTATGGTATCCAATCAGGAAAATACTTGAATATCCACATCATTTCCACATCGAGGAACAATGTGAAATACGTAGTTGACAACATTGGATACACCTCTGAGGAGTTCGAAAAGTTGTGGAACAGCAAAGATTTAAAGCCGGTCTCCGTCTCACTCTTCCACAGAGGAGATAATGACGATGACATCATAATCTTCATGTCCACAAAGAACAAAAAACGCTAGTTGTCGATGCAACCAAGGAAGAAATCCTTGAGAGGGGATCCGGAATTGGCAATCCTCCCCTTCATTCGCCACACTCGGTTGTAAACGACGCTCTTGTCTTTCCCCACCAATGCGGAGATGGTCGTTCGGGAGAATCCGGAAGCCACAAAAGAATAGAGCAGGAAGTCATCTTCTTTCCAAGATGGGAACTCAGAACGAAGTTTTGTCATGACTCCGTCCATTGAAGCATCAAGCATGTTTTCGATTTCTTTCTGAGTCTTCTTGTCGCTTCGCAATCCTTCAACTATTGATTTGACCTCCCGAAGGATTTTAGGTTGGAGATTGTCTGTGCCTTCATAGACATAGTACTGCTCACAAAGTCGCTCAAGGGCGTCGAATCCGGGTCCCCGCAGCGGTTCGACTGGCTCACCTACAGGATCCCTAGCCTGCACAGCCGTCAGCTTGTCGATCGGCCGAAGGGACAGCTTCCCCTTCAGGTCCTCCGCAATACTCATGTACCGGTCCCTCTCGGCAATCTCCTCTTCCAACCGCCTCTTCTGGACGGAACGATAATAGGAATATGCCACGAGAAGGGCGCCAATGATGAGAAGTGCGGCCAAAGCCAGGAGCCAAAGCCTGAACCTCGCCGCCCTCAGCTTTTCTGCCTGCGCAATGGACTGCCCTTGCAGATATTCTCTCTGGCTGGCAGCTACAGCCTCCTCAAGAGCAGCAGACTGAGTCTTGTTTCCATATTCAGTGACCTTTTCCAAGGCTTGGAGCGCTTTGGCGGTGTCGCCGGTCCGGGATGCTATCTGGTACTCCCTGAAAGCAGCGTCGGCTGCATCCTCATCCGTCTCGGTTGAAGCCTTAGCCTCAGAAAGCCACTTGAAAGCCTCGGAATTCTGCCCAGCCAAGGAATAGGAATATGCCAAGATGCCTTTGTCAGAGCAACTGAGCGGATAACCGAGCTGGTCAGCAGCGCGCCCGAGCAAGTCTATCGCAAGGGCAGGATCAGGAGCATCCTTGCTCACGGCAAGGGAAGCATAGGACTCCAGGCATCTCGCCTCCAGGAGCGTATCTCCCATCTCATGAGCATCATAGAGGACACTCTTGAATATCTCTTCGGCAGTATCATACTTCCCCGCTGCCGTATGTGCCCGCCCGATCTCCAGAAGGGAACGCTGCATCTCATCTTGAAGGCCGGCAGCCTTGAATGCTTCGGTGGCCCTGGCAAGGTAAAGGATTTCATCGGAACTGTTACCCGTGATGGAGTTTATCATGGCCATATCCCTGCATATCAACCCCTCATGCTTGCGGTCGCCTGCTTTCCCGGCATATTCAAGAGCCTTCGTATAGGACACTATGGCGGCAGAGTTGCTTCCTTCGTTAAAGAGGGTCCTGCCCAGGCAATAAAAAGCCCTTGCCTTCTGGGAATCATCCCCGCGCCTTTCAAACCAGTCGGCCATCTTCGCTACGTTGCTGGCATCCACCGTGTTGACATAACCCAGATCCCCCTCAACCTTGTCAAGGACCGAAGACATCTGGGTATCAAGACCAGTAGAGCACCCCGCCAGTAAAAGGACGGCCAGAATAGCGGTTAACAGGACCGTGTTTCGCAAACAACTTATAGCCATAATCAAAAACTTCCAAATCACGCTTCCTGCCAGCCTTGAGCCTTGACCGGAAGTTCCACTCCGTCCGGGGTAACGAGCACTGCGCCGACTTCCGGTTGAGCCAGGTGTCCTATGATGTCAAAAGTCTGGAAATCCCTCCTGAATCTTTCGGCAGAAAGAATCGGAATAGTGAAGAGCAGTTGGAAATCATCTCCCCCGTTCATGGCTGCGGACACCGGATCTATGTCCATTTCGCGCCCGATGGCGAAACTATTCCCCTCGAACGGAATCCTTTCTGCATAGACTTTGACTCCAAGACCGGAATCCTTGCACAGACGCTTCAGAGTGTCGGAAAGACCATGGGAAATAAGATAACCATGAGACGGGTAGATTCCGGCCTCTTCAAGCCGGGAGACTGCCGAAGAAGGGACTTCCGGCTTCAAGTAACTCCCTATGAGCATCTTGTATTTCTCCAGATCCGGCTGGGAAGAATCATCTTTGGTCTTGTCGAATTTCAGTTTTTCCCTCTCAAGGATCTGCTGACCAAGATAGGCTGCACCAAGGCGTCCGGACACGCAGACAAGGTCTTTGCTCCGGGCTTTCACAGTACGTCCGCAAGTGAGTTTAAACTCTTCCCCCATGGCGCAGACAGAAACGGTCAGGCCGTTAGGTGAAGGGACCAGGTCCAGGCTGAGGGATTTGAATCCATGCTCCTTTGCGGCCACGGTCACCCCGGACCAAAGATCGCGGACATGGGAGAAATCCAGCTTGGCAGAAAGGCCGAGGATTATGCTAAGGCTCCTGGGATGTGCCATCGAAGCATAAATGTCCCCGGCAAGGGCGGAGGAACATTTGTAGCCCAGATGCTTGAGAGGGAAATAGGTCAGGTCGAAATCGATTCCCTCGACGAAGACCCTGCTCGCAGAAACGATCCTGCTGCCCGGGGCCGGATCAAACACCGGCTTGGAGCTCCTGCTGAAAGCACTTCCCTCGAAAAGAAGGTCTATCGCCTCCTCTTTTCCATATTCCTTGAATGATTCTTCTGCCATGATGCTCATTTTTGATAGTGAGATAAACACAAAATTAGCACTATTTGTTAAATTTGTGGTATCCATAACACTATCCGAAATGAAAAGATTCTTCCTTTTGATGATGGCGGCTCTCATCCTGATGCCGGTGAACGTTTCTGCAAAGAAGGACAAGCCTGCCGATGTAAAGGTCATCTCGTACAACATCCGCCTGGGCGTCGCCAAGGATGGCACCAACTCCTGGGAGCTGCGCTACCCGGCTTCCGCGCTCATGATCCTGGACCAGAAACCCGACATATTCGGTCTACAAGAGGCTTATGACTTCCAAGTGAGGTACCTCGAAACTGCCTGCAACCAGTACAAGAGCGTCGGCGTGGGCCGTGAGGACGGAAAACATGAAGGCGAACACATGTCCATCTTCTACAATAAAAAGACTACGAAGCTCCTGAAATGGGGAACTTTCTGGCTTTCTGAGACTCCGGACAAACCGTCCAAGGGCTGGGATGCCGACTGCTTCCGAACTGCCACCTGGGCCCTGCTGAAGGACAAGGCCAGCGGGAAGAAGTACTACTATGTCAACACACACCTCGACCATGTCGGCTGGGAGGCCCGCAAGAACGGAATGAAACTCATAGTGGACAGGATCGACAGCATCAATCCAGAAGGACTTCCAATGATCGTTACCGGCGACTTCAACATGAAGATCGACAGGCCTGAGTTCGATGACATGAAGAAATTGATGCAGAATGCCCGTGAAGTGGCCGTAAAGACTGACCACCACCAGACCTACAATGGATGGGGAAAGGCCAGCCCTGACAGCATCATCGACTACGTCTGGTTCAAAGGCTTCAGCTCATGCACCGAGTACGAGACGATAACCAAGCCTTACATGGAGAGGAAATTCATTTCCGACCATTATCCTATCAGCGCCACTTTGATCTTCTGACCCACAAGATGAAAAGACTCGCCCTTATCGCCATGGCTGCCGCCCTGGCAGTCAACTGCTTTGCCCAGGGAACGCTTAAGAAAGGAGCCCCTGAGAAATTCGGGATGGACGGGAACAAGCTTTCCAGGGTCGACCGCATAGTTGAAGAAGCGATTGCAGAAAAGACTATTCCCGGAGCAGTGGTCTCCATCGTAAGGAAAGACAGGATCGTCTTCCTGAAGGCCTATGGCAACAAGTCCCTGGTCCCTTCCGTAGAACCGATGACTGCAGAAACCATGTTCGACCTTGCCTCCGTCAGCAAATGCGTCGGGACTACCTTGTCATTCATGCAGCTGATAGAGAACGGACTTGTCCGCCTGACTGACAATGTCAACAGGTACATCCCTGATTTCAAGCCATGGGAGGATCCCGAGACTGGAGAAAAAGTGGACATCACCATAAGGGACCTGCTCACGCATTCGTCAGGCCTCGATGCCTACGCAGGAGTGGACCGCTATGTGGCCGAATTCGGAGAAAACACTCCGGAGGCTTTCGAGACCTACATCGCAACCCGTACCGGCAGGCATTTCCGTCCCGGAACCCAGTGCCTATACAGCTGCCTCAACTTCGTGACTTTACAGAGAATCCTCGAGAGGGTGACCGGACAGAGGTTATGCGACTATGCCGCACAGCATGTCTTCGGTCCCCTGGGTCTCAAGCACACTTGCTATCTTCCGGATGAAGGATTGAAGAAACTCTGCGCTCCGACTGAAGTCCAGCCAGACGGATTACCGCTCATTGGTGTTGTGCATGACCCATTGGCCAGGAGGATCATGGGAGGCAATTCCGGAAATGCCGGAGTGTTCTCCGATGCCGAGGATCTCAGCGTTATCTGCTCTGCGATAATGAACCGGAACACTGACATCCTGGGGCCGTTGACCATCGACTTGATGTGCAAGGCCCCCATCCAGAATGACCCGATGGTCGGAAGGGCTCTTGGCTGGGACAAGGACGGATGGAATCCTGGAACCAGGGGTGACATATTCGACCCTGAGACCTGCATCTGGCACACCGGCTACACCGGGCCTTCCATCGTGATCGACATGAAGACGAAGACCGCAGTTATTATCCTTGCCAACAGGGTCCATCCTGAAGACAAGGGAAGCCTGGCACGACTTCGTGCCCAAGTTGCCAACATAGTTGCCGGAGCAATCAGAGACTAAAATCGTGAATTCCATGAAAAAGATCCTCCTCTTATTCTTCTGGATTCCTGCCGCATTCCCTGCTTTTGCCCAGGATTATGTTTTCAATCGTTATCCGCTCGCCCCAGTCCAGTATGCGGAGCTTCCGCTAGGTTCTATCCGCCCTCAAGGCTGGATACTCGGACAGCTTGAAAGGATGCGCGACGGGCTGACCGGCCACCTGGACGAAGTGTACGGCGAAGTCGTCGGAGACAACAACGCATGGCTCGGTGGAGAAGGAGACACATGGGAGCGTGGACCTTATTGGGTCGACGGCCTCCTGCCCCTGGCTTACCTGCTGGATGACGAAGTACTGATTTCAAAGGCTCTTAAATGGACGGAAGCGATACTCACCACGGCACGAGAAGATGGTTACATCGGCAATTCCGTTAACCGGCCTTACGTGCGGGGACTCCAGCGGGACCTCGCTGAAGACTGGTGGCCGAAGATGGTGGCCTTGAAGATCCTGAAACAGTATTATTCGGCAACGGGCGATCCCCGCGTACCCAAGGTGCTTCTCTCCTATTTCCGCTACCAGGCCGCCCATCTTCCAGAGCAACCGATAGGCCGCTGGTCGTTCTGGGGAGAATGGCGCTCTTCCGACAATCTTGGTGTCATCTACTGGCTCTACAACCTGACTGGTGAGGAATTCCTGCTCGACCTGGCTAAACTGATCCATGACCAATCGGTAGATTTTACCAGCATGTTCACATCCGGCGACGTGTTCCGTCGCCAGTATTCCGTCCACTGTGTCAACCTTGCCCAGGGATTCAAGATGCCCATCGTCTGGTGGCAGCAGTCGCGCCAGTCACGGGACCTGGATGCCCCGAAAATGGCAAAGGAAATGATCCGGTCTACGATAGGCCTTCCAACCGGATTGTGGGCTGGTGACGAACTGATCCATCTCGGAGACCCTATCCGAGGATCCGAGTTCTGCACAGCCTCGGAAATGATGTTCTCCCTGGAAGAAATGCTGCGCATCACAGGAGACCTGTCATGGGCTGACTATCTTGAACGCGTGGCGTACAACGCCCTGCCGACCCAGGCTACGGATGCCTTCGATGCCCGCCAGTATTTCCAGCAGACCAACCAGATTGCCTGCACAGTAGAACCTCACCCATTTACCACCGACCATTCCGGAACGGATGTGGTCTTCAGCACGCTCGGCGGTTATCCTTGCTGCACATGCAACATGCATCAGGCCTGGCCTAAGCTTGTCGGCAATCTTTGGTATGCCACTGCTGACGGTGGGTTGGCCGCGCTGGTCTATGCACCGTCCGAAGTACACGCACGCGTAGGCGAGTCGGTAGATGCGGTTATCCGTGAGGACACGTTCTATCCTTTCGACAGCCAGGTCCGCTTCACGGTTGATTTTACACAAAAGAAGGTGAAATCAGCTTTCTTCCCCCTGCATTTCCGTATTCCTTCCTGGTGCAAGGAGGCTCTCGTCACCCTGCCTGATGGTACGACGATGCATCCCAAAGCCGGAGAGACGGTACGGGTGAACCGCCGCTGGGCCAAGGGCGACATCCTCACCCTGTCGCTTCCGATGGAAATCTCGACCAGCTCATGGTATGATGGTGCACTTGTCATCGAGCGCGGTCCGCTTGTGTATGCCTTGAAGATGAACGAGAAATGGGAAAAGAAGACGTTCCCTGAAGACTTCGGTTATGGCCCCTTCTGCTACGAAGTCACCTCAACTTCGCCTTGGAATTATGGCTTCCGCCAGAGAGACTTGGCTAAGCCTGAAACCGCTTTTTCCGTTGTAACCCGTCCGGATGACGGCACTTATCCATGGTCGCTTGAGGCTGCTCCGGTGAGCATATTCGCAAAGGCAGTACGGATTGAAGGATGGCAGGCTGCGGGTGGCAATGTCGGTCCGGTCGCCTATTTCAAAGAGTCCGGTTCGGACATCGGAGCTTCAGAAACAATCGAACTCATTCCTTATGGATGCACGACGCTCCGAATCACGGAGTTCCCCATACGCCGCTAGGCTCTTTTTCAAACAAGTTCAGAAAATACAACCAGAATATGAAAAGAATACTCACCACGGCGGTCGCCGCAGCATGTCTTGCCGCGGTCTCGGCAGGTGCACAGACAGTCAACAGCGACACTTGGGCAGCTACGGATGCCCTGGGCAGGAAAGTCCGCTCCTATGATGAGGCTCCTGCAAAGCGGGACGGCAAGACGGTGGCCATATTCTACTGGACATGGCACAACAACCGTCACAAACCCACCAGGCAAGTGAAAAACATCACTGAAATCGTCCGGAAGTGTCCGGAAGCCATGCAACAGACGGACCATCCGCTTTGGGGTACTCCTCAGACGCTGGAGTATTACTGGGAACAGCCGCTTCTTGGCTACTACCAGACCACCGACAAGTGGGTGCTCCGCAAGCATGCAGAATGGCTGGCGGATGCCGGCGTGGACGCGGTCTTTTTCGACTGTACGAATGGTGACCGGACCTGGATGGCGTCAACAGAAGCCTTGATGGAGACTTGGGATCAGGCTCAGAAAGACGGAGTGAATGTTCCGAAGATTGCATTCATCCTCAACTTCTGGCCGGTTCCGACAACCCAGGCCTCCTTGCGCCAATTGTACAAGGACATCTATCAGCCTCACCGCTATGAGAATCTCTGGTTCTATTGGAAAGGGAAACCTTGCATCATGGCCTATCCCGAAGCGCTGGACGATTCACCTGGAGACAGGGAGATAGCTGAATTCTTCACCTTCCGCCCTGGACAGCCGGACTATGTGGATGGCCCCGATCCCAAGCGCAACGACCAGTGGGGGTGGCTGGAAGACTATCCTCAACACGGTTATGTGGCCACGACCGGCCCGGATGGGAAGACACAGTACGAACAGGTGACGGTGGGTATCGCCCAGAACACCAGCCCTGACCGCAAGGGCCATGCCGGTGCTTTCAACACCAAGGATGCCTATGGCCGTAACTTCTCGGTCCGCAACGGGTTCGACCCTCGCCCGGACGGTTATCTCTATGGCTGGAACTTCTCAGAACAGTGGGACCGCGCTTATGAACTTGACCCAGAGCTGGTCTTCGTGACTGGCTGGAATGAATATGCCACAGACAAATGGGCTCCAGACGCCCCGTGGAACGGTGTTCCATTCTCTTTCGTTGACCAGTACAACTGGAACTGCAGCCGTGACATAGAGCCGAATGCCGGCTGGGGAGACAAGGGTGATGTCTATTACCTGCAGCTGGTTGACCGCATCCGGAAATTCAAAGGGATGACTCCGCCGGAATCCGTTTCGGCCCCCAAGACCATCCGTCTCCGCAAATTCGCAGATTGGGAGGATGTAGGTCCATGGTTCGCCACTTACAAGGGTAATACTTTCCACCGCGACGAAGGAGGAAATGCTGACTATTATTACCGTGACAGTTCCGGCCGCAACGACCTGGTGGGTGCAAAGGTTGCCCGCGACAGCAAGTACCTCTATTTCTATGTGGAGACCGCAGAGGCTCTCTCCCCGAAGACCGACCCGCACTGGATGCAGCTGTTCATCGATGTCGATCGTGACAAGTCAACGGGCTGGAACGGCTACGATTTCGTGGTGAACAGGGTTTCTCCCAAGGGAAGCAAGGCTCGCCTTGAGAAGAACATACAGGGAATCTGGATGTGGGAAGATGCCGCCAGGGTTAAGTTCTTCTCCAAGGGGAACAAACTAGTGATCCGCATTCCACGCGAAGTGCTGGGCATCGACGGAAAAGTCGATGTCGAATTCAAATGGAACGACAACATGCAGAAGGAAGGCGACATCATGGATTTCTATGTCAGCGGGGACACGGCTCCCGGAGGCCGCTTCAACTATGTTTATTCAGAATGATTACCATGAACAGAAGCATCCTTTTTTCAATCATCACCTCTTTGGTCTTGTTGCTTGCCATCCCGAGGACAGTTTCCGCTCAGGATGACTTCCAGAAAGGTGTCCAGGCATTTAACAATCAAGATTACAGTACGGCTCTGCAGTATTTCCTGAAATATGACAATCGGGATGCCTGGCACAACTGTGCCCTATGTTATTATTACCTTAAAGATAATGACAATGCCATCAAGATGGCGCTGAAAGCGGATGTCAATGACCCCTACATGCTAGGCATCATTGCCGACAGTTTCAGGTTCAGGGCGCGGGAGAACTATTCCCAGATTGGCTTGACTGAACGCTTATGGAATACAATCGCTTGGTTCAGGGGAGCGCCTGCTTCCGCCGATGCAGCCGCCGATTGCCTTTGCAGTTACACTTACTCCGATGGGACTCATGCTCAGTACTATCTGAATACAGCCCTGAACATCACCCTGCTGTCTTTGAAAGAGACTCCTGACGACCTTTATCTTAATCATAGGCTAGGCAGTTTATTCGCACTTTATTTGAATCCCGATGATAGCGGAAGCCAGGACAACGCCAAATACTGGTTCAAAAGGTTCCTGTCGCTTGCCGAAAGGGAAGGGAAACGTAGTGAGAGGTTTGAAATGATGAAGGCGGTCGTACAGGGATTGGTCGACAACATGCTGAAAGACGCATCTGAGAGCAGGGCGACTGTCAGGGTGGACAATCTGTCGCAGTTTACAGCCATCATTCCTCGATTCACATGTAACGGCAGCCGTATCCTGACTATGAAACAAGACTCTGAGTTCAAGGATGATTGTGTCATCATCCAAGCTGATGCCAGCGTCACAGGTGCAAATGGAAAAAAATTCTCAGTACAGGTCCACATGTTTGACGAGAACGGTTACTGGGTTGCTGGAAACATCTCCAACGTCTTCGGTATCAGTTATTCTCCCAAATATGACAACACTCACTATGAAATCGTCCACGAAGGCATCTACACCTCGGACATGCGTTCTGTTGAAGAGGGGCGCAGGAAAGTGTTCATAGTGATGGAGATAATATGCGAGAATGCCATCATCGGGTGTTCCGACATAAGGGAAGCCTACATCAATTTATCCGATGGCAAGATCCTTTCTTTCGTACCGGTAGGAGGGGAAATCAGGGGTAACTACTAAACATGATCATAATGAAAAGACCAGCAACCAGAATCCTGGCAACGGCGTTCATTGCGCTCTTGCTCCCTCTTTTGGATGGCTGCTCAGGCCATCAAGACCTCAATGACAGCTTTGTCCTGGAAACGGAAACATTCCGGCTGACCTTGGGAAAAGATGCCATAGCCAAATCGCTTGTGATCAAGTCCAACAATGAGGAAATGCTCGTTAAGGACTCTGACATTCCCTTATTCACTGTCACTCAGGAAAGGCCGTTCAACAACGAGATAAAGCTTCAGCATCCCAACACTAGGACAACCTACAAAGCCGACTCGCTTTCATGGGATGGAGAGAGGCTTACCGTATGGTTTGACACAGCCCCTTATGAAGCGGTGGTCAAGGTAGATGAAGGAGCCGGCTACCTGCGGTTCACCCTGGAGGATTTCATCTGTGAACCTACGGACTATGACCACCTTGCCCTGGACGTTCCTCCTGTGGCCGAGTTCAGGATCCTACAGCTACCGGTCAAAGAGCGCAAGCAATACGGAGAATGGCTTAACTGCATGTGGGATGAAAGATCCGCTGTCTGTGTAGCCGGATGTGACCCATGGTCCCTGGTCTGGCACGAGGACCGTACAGACAGCAAGGTCCTGACCGCAGATTTGTATTCAGGGAAGAAGCTGCGTGGCGGATCCGCAGCCATCATAGCTGCCAACGGCAAGGAGGCCTTCCTTGATGCGATGGACGGTTTCGAGGTTGACTTGGACTTGCCGAGAGGCGTGCAAAGCCGTCGTTCTCCGATGCTGAACCGCTCCATCTACTGGACATCCGATGCATGCCCGTCGAACATCGACCAGCACATAGCCGTTGCGCAGAAAGCAGGTCTCAAGATGATGTTGTTCTACTACCCATGTTTCATCAAGACCCGTGGCTACAGGCTTCTCGGTGACTACGACCTCAGGGAGGATTATCCAGGAGGCTACGAAGGGATAAGGGAAATGCTGGACAAGGTCAAGGCTGCCGGTATCACTCCAGGATTCCACACCCTCCAGACCCACATCGGGGTTGAAAGCCGATATGTCACTCCGTCGATAGATCCACGCCTCAACCTTAAACGCCGGTTCACTCTCAAGGAGCCGGTTCCGGCAAAGGGAGACGTCCAGGAAATCTTAGTGGAAGAGAATCCTGTCGATTCTCCCCTTCATGACCACACCAGGGTCCTCTCTTT
>CADBMD010000104.1 GCA_902795735.1 uncultured Bacteroidia bacterium | reverse complement strand
TAACCTTAACAAAAGACACGTTATGAAACAGAAAAAGTTCATGCTTCCGGAGTCAGAGATTCCGACCCATTTCTTCAACATCCAGGCTGTCATGCCCAACAAGCCTCTGCCTTTCCTTCATCCAGGTACCAGGCAGCCTCTGAAGCCTGAAGACCTTTATCCTATCTTCTGTCAGGAGTGTGCCGACCAGGAACTCAACCAGACGGACGAATGGATTCCTATTCCCGAAGAAGTGAGGGAGCAGTACGCGGCCTATCGCTGCACTCCGCTGGTAAGGGCCTACGAACTTGAAGAGGCTCTTGGGACTCCGGCTCACATCTATTTCAAGAATGAGAGTGTTTCCCCTGCCGGAAGCCACAAGCTGAATTCAGCCCTTGCCCAGGCTTACTATGCCAAGAAGCAGGGCATCACCAACATCACCACCGAGACCGGTGCCGGACAGTGGGGAGGTGCCCTTTCCTATGCTGCAAAGAAATTCGGACTTGACTGTGCGGTGTACATGGTAAAGGTCAGCTACAACCAGAAGCCTTACCGCCGTTCGATCATGCAAACTTTCGGTGCCGCCATCACCCCTTCTCCGTCCATGTCGACCAGGGCTGGAAAGGACATCCTGACCGTAAACCCCAACGATCAGGGATCCCTTGGGTGCGCAATCTCCGAGGCGATAGAGCTTGCCGTCACCACTCCCAACTGCAAGTACACCCTTGGTTCCGTCCTCAACCATGTCTGCCTGCACCAGACCATCATCGGTCTTGAAGCTGAGAAACAGATGGAACTTGCCGGTGAATATCCTGACATCGTCGTGGCTTGTTTCGGTGGCGGTTCCAATTTCAGCGGAATAGCGTATCCTTTCATGCGTCACAACATCCAGGATGGCAAGAAGACCCGTTTCATCGCTGCAGAACCCTATTCATGTCCCAAGCTTACAAGGGGTAAGTTCGAATATGATTTCGGTGATGAATCCGGCCTTACTCCTCTTCTTCCCATGTACACCCTCGGCCACACCTTCAAGCCTGCCACGATCCATGCCGGAGGTCTCCGTTACCATGGTGCCGGCGTCATCATGTCCCAGCTCATGAAGGATGGCTTGATGGAAGCTGTCGACATCGAGCAGCTTGATTCCTTCAAGGCTGGTGTGCTCTTCGCACAGACGGAGGGCATCATCCCCGCTCCGGAATCCTGCCATGCTATTGCTGCGACAATCAACGAGGCTCTCAAGTGCAAGGAGACGGGCGAGGAGAAGACCATCCTCTTCAATCTTTCTGGCCATGGATTCGTGGACATGAGTGCTTATGACCAGTACTTCTCGGGCGAGATGAGCAATTACCATGTCTCCGACGAGGATCTCGCAAAGTACATCAAGTCCGCCGACGCCCTGAATCAGTAGCCACACCATCAACGTTTGCTATGTGTTGTGTCTGTAGGGGGGCGCACCGCCGCCACCCTCGGCGGGTTAAGAGGGGGGACCGGAGCGAAGCGAACGGTGGGGCCGCGAAGCGGCGGTGCGCCCCCCTACAGACACCGCACCACACGACACAGTAGTTGTGACACGTTACATGCTGATTATTAACAAATTGTGATTTTGAACGTCTCCTAATGGAGACGTTCGTTTTTGTATTTGGTTGACTACAAATTGGTTACGTGTCACGATTCCGTTTCTCCAAATTATTCCCTATTTTTGTATCCGGACACTAAAGAAACAAGAAATGAAACAGTATCTGGACTTGTTGAGAAGAATCATGGATGAAGGCGTCGTGAAGCATGACCGCACCGGCGTAGGGACCAAATCAGTCTTCGGCCATCAGATGAGGTTCGACCTCTCGGAAGGCTTCCCGCTTCTCACAACCAAGAAAGTTCATTTGAAATCCATCATCTATGAACTTCTCTGGTTCATTTCCGGAGACACGAACATCAAGTACCTGAAAGACCACGGAGTCTCGATCTGGGACGAATGGGCCGATGAAAACGGCGACCTGGGCCCCGTATACGGACACCAGTGGCGCTCATGGCCGGCACCTGACGGACGGTCCATCGACCAGCTGAAGAACGTAGTGGACATGATCCGCAACAATCCTGATTCCCGCAGGATGCTCGTCAGTGCCTGGAACCCAGGAGAAGTGGACAAGATGGCCCTGCCACCATGCCACTGCCTTTTCCAGTTCTATGTCGCTGACGGAAAACTGTCCTGCCAGCTTTACCAGCGAAGTGCCGACACCTTCCTCGGGGTTCCTTTCAACATAGCATCCTACGCCTTGCTTACAATGATGATAGCCCAGTCTTGCGGACTGCAGGCCGGAGAATTCATCCACACAACCGGAGACACCCACATCTACCTGAATCATTTCGACCAGGTCCACGAACAGCTGAGCAGGGAGCCACGGCCACTGCCCCGGATGGAACTCAATCCGGAAGTAAAGGACATCTTCTCATTCACCTATGAGGATTTCAAATTGACAGGCTACGATCCTTGGCCCGCAATCAAGGCTCCTGTAGCCGTTTAGGGCACTTTTTACACACAAAGACACACATATTCAAAGGCATTTATTTGGAGTTATAGTAAAAAACTGTAACTTTGAAAGACATACCTTTTTGAATAATGGAGAAATGCATCATCGTAGCGATTGCAGATAACAGGGCGATCGGCAAGGCAAATGCCCTTTTGTGGCACATTGCAGAGGACATGAAGTACTTCCGGAAGACCACCACGGGATGCCCGGTGGTAATGGGATGGATGACTTTCAAATCGATAGG
>CADBMD010000103.1 GCA_902795735.1 uncultured Bacteroidia bacterium | reverse complement strand
CCTTGGCTGCCGGCACTGACCGGAATGGTCATCTCAAGTTCTGAAGAGACGGAGCGTTTCCTCTGGGACTGGAGGATGACTCTCGGCGACCTGTTCCAAGAGAATTTCACGGTAATGACAGACCTCCTGAGAAATGAATACGGGCTTGAAGGCAGCTACATCGAGGCTCATGCCAACGGCAGGGTCTATACTTTCGACGGCATGTCCATCAAGAAGACCGCGGCGGTTCCTATGTCGGAGACGTGGGTTCCTCATGAGCCAAGTTCCGTGGAGAGGATTCCGGAGGGAATAACCGACATCAAGGAATCGGCCTCCGTCGCCCACATCTATGGGCAGTCCATGGTGGCTGCCGAGTCGCTTACCTGTGAGGGCTTGCCAAACAGGGCTTATTCTTATTGTCCCGAAAATCTGAAAAGGACGGCCGATTACGAATTGTATTCAGGCGTTACCCGTTTCGTAATCCACGATTCTGCTCATCAGCCCCTGGACGACAAGGTGCCTGGCCTCGGCCTTGGGGGGTACGGCCAGTGGTTCCATCGTCATGAGACCTGGGCGGAACAGGCCTGGGTCTGGACCGACTATCTTTCAAGAAGCTGCTTCCTGCTGTCGCAGGGCAGGGCTGTGGCTGATGTCTTGTGGTTCTATGGTGAGGACAACAACGCCACAGCCTTCTACAGCCGGAGGCTTCCTGAAGTACCTGACGGTTACGATTACGACTATGCCAACCCTGAAGTCCTGTACGACATGGTCAAGGTAAAGGGTTCGAGCCTCGTGACCGAGTCGGGGATGGACTACAAGGTGCTTGTGGTCGATCCTTCCATAGTAAGGATGTCCACCAAGATGCTTTCAAGGCTTTATGAGCTGGCTTCTAAAGGAGCCGTCATCTGCGGAAGGATACCTTCCCAATGTGCCAGCTTCAAGGATGATCCTTCTGAATACTCAAGATTGCGGGAGAAGCTGGTATCCTTGCCGAATGTCCATGACGGCAAGCCGTGTGCGGAAATCCTTGACGACCCGGATCTCGCCCATGACTCTGACAGGAAGATACTCTATGTCCATCGTACCCTTCCGGACAAGGAAATCTATTGGATAAAGAATCTTTCCTACGACGCTTTCAGTTCAGAGGTCTCCTTCCGTACGGCCGGCAGGGTGCCTAAAGTCTGGCATCCTGAAGATGCATCAGTCTCAGATGTCTCCTACAGGACAGAAGGGGGAAGGACAGTGGTCTCTCTTGACTTTGAAAGTGATGATGCCTTCTTTGTCGTGTTCGATGCCCCGGCTGCGGAAACGGCAGTTACCTTCCCGGCTAAAGTCAAGGAGAACATCCTGGAAGTGAAGACCCCTTGGCAAGTCTCCTTCCAGAAAGGCAGGAGGGCCCCTGAGAGCATTGTCATGGACAAGCTGGGATCCCTTTCAGAGCACCAGGACAGGGGTGTCAGGTATTTCTCCGGAACGGCTACCTACACAACGAAGGTCCGGTTGCCAAGGATCAAGGGAGGCAAGGTCCTGCTGGACCTTGGGGACGTGAAGAACATCGCCGAAGTCAGGGTAAACGGCATTGACTGCGGAACGGTTTGGAAGACCCCGTTCTCCGTAGATGTGACAAATGCCATAAAGAAAGGAAACAACGAACTGGAGATCCGGGTGACCAACCTTTGGGTAAACCGCATCATAGGTGACCGTCAGGCTGATGAAAAGGATCCTTTGACGTACACTCCGGCAGCATTCTACAAGGCGGAGGACAGCCTGCTGCCTTCCGGGCTGCTCGGATCTGTTGTAATCATGAGAGAAAGATAGAGAGATGATTTACAAGAACAAACTTTCAGTGTCTGTGATGTGTGCAGACCTGTTGAACCTTGAGAGTGATATCCGCTTCCTTGAAAAAATGGGTGTGGACATGCTCCACATTGATGTCATGGATGCCCATTTTGTCCCGAACCTTACTTTCGGACACGATTTCATCAAGGCAATGCAGAAAAAGACAACGCTTCCGCTGGACAGCCACTTCATGGTTACGGATCCTGAACTGGCGATGGAGAGGCTGGGCTTCCTCCGCCCTGGGGATGGCTTTACTGCTCATGCGGAACTGAAGGATGAATCCGGTCAGTACCGGTCTTACGAGGCTTTGTCCCAGAAGGTTCACGGAATGGGTGCATTCTTCGGCCTTGGGCTTAGTCCGGACACTCCTCCCGATGCTTTGGAAAGGAACTTAGGTTTCATCGACGTAGTGCTGCTGATGCTGGTTTATCCAGGCTTTGCCGGGTCCAAGATGGTCCCGGGGATCATGGACAAGGTTGCCAGGACAAGGCAGTGGCTTGACAGACACGGACGCGAAGACGTCGAAATCATCGTGGACGGTGCTGTCAGCCCGGAAGGAGCCCGTGACATGGCGGCCATGGGAGCATCCATCTTCGTCGGAGGTACTGCCGGCATCTACAGGAAAGGGATGGCCCTTGAAGAGACCATCCCGTATTTCAGGAAGATAATCGGTCAGGAACTATAAGGAGAGGGTGTGTACCTTCTTCCCGTCTGCATCATAGACTTCCATTGAGATCTTGCTGTCTGTGACGCTGACTTCCATCCTTTCACAGTTAGAGTTGATAACTACGGGGAATGCGGCATCGTGTTCCCCTTTCTTTCTGGAATAGTAGTGATGGTAATGTCCGCACAGCATCAGGTCCACTCCGGCCGCGTTGAGGATGGGCAGGAAGATGGTGGCCATGTTGTAGTTGCCGTGCCAGGCGTTCTTGGTGTCCGGGGGGATGTGGCTGAAGACTATCCTTCTCTTAGCCTTTTTCCAGGCATCGCTGGCTACTACCCCTTTCATCCATTCTGCTTCCTGGAGCAGATAGGGTTCGGTGCAGTAGGCATCCTGATACTCGATGTCGCTGTCCGGCTTATCCTCCCCGCTGTCCATCACCAGGAAGAAGACGTCGCCGTAAGTGAAAGTGTAGTACGGTTTCCCTTCAGGGAAGGCATAGTAGTCAAGGATCTTGATCGCATCTTTCCCGCGGAACTCATGGTTCCCTCTGGTGAAATAGAGCGGGCAGTAGGAGGCGAACGTCTCTGAAGCAGGAATCAGCACATGGTTCATGATCTTGGCCTCGTCGCTGATAGTGGATGTCATGTCCCCGTTGAAGAAGACGAAATCGAAGCCCTTGTTCCGCTTCTCGTCAGAAAACAGGCTGCGGAGGATGGAATCTTTCTCATGCAGGTCGTTGACCATTGCGAACCGGACCTCCTTGTAGCTTTCTTTCTGGGTCGTTATTTCCGGAAGGGCGGCGGTGTAGGTGTTGGCTCCGTATTCCTTGCCATAGACTATGTCAAGCTGGCTGTAATAGTGGTCTACGGCCTTCATCATGACCCTGTAGCGGTAGGTCTTTCCCGGCTCCAGCCCGGTTACCTGGACTTTGTGGATCTTGTTGACAGGCTTGATCCCACATCCGCTCATGTCATAGAACTTCGGTCTTTCAGCATAATAGAAATGCTGCTCATCCTTCGGGGCGACCTCCACCCATCCGATGGCATCGTTATCCGAGACCCACACCACGGTAAAACCTGTCGTGGTAACATTCTGGACGAAAGGACCACAGACTACATTGACCAGGACCGAACTTTCCTGGGCAGACAGGGTAACTGCAGCAAAGGTCAGGATAAGTGCTGTAAGTATTCTTTTCATATTCATTGGTTATTTGGTTTGCATCCAGTGTACATCCGGCATATTCCGAATGTTAAAGCCTTGTGAGTTACGCGCTCGAAGCCGGCATCCCGCATCATCGCGGTGAATTCCTTCTTCCCCGGGAAATTCTTTACCGAAGCCGGAAGGTAGGAATATGCCGCCTTGTCTCCGGAGACGGAGCCTCCTATCTTCGGCAGGATATTCAGGAAATAAAGGTCGTAGAACCAGCGAAGCACCTTGTTGTCAGGCCTTGACAGTTCGAGAATGACCAGCTTGCCTCCGGGCACCAGCACTCTCAGGGCTTCCTCGAGCCCCTTTTCCTTTTCCTCGAAATTCCTGATTCCGAAGGCATTGGTGACTCTGTCAAAGGTGGAATCTTCAAACCGCAGGTTCTCACCATCTCCTTCCTCGCTTTCAATCCTTCCTTCCAGTCCAAGGTCCCTGACTTTCTGCTCCATGACGGAAAGCATCCCGGTTGACAGGTCGACTCCGGTCACATGGCTCTCCGGAAGGGCTCGGGCTATCGCAATGGCGAAGTCGCCTGTTCCGCAAGCCAGGTCCAGGACTTTTCCTCCGGGCCGGACTTCCCTTATGGCTTTTTTCCTCCAGGCCTTGTCCACATCCAGCGAAAGCAGGTGATTGAGCTTGTCGTAGTCAGCTGCAATGCTGTCGAACATGTTCCTTATCTTTCCCTTTGCCGGCATGACCTTAGAATAAGATGAAACTCAGGCCCATGAGGAGGGACAGCAGGAACGTGGACATCACAAGGAGCGGAAGCATCGGGTCGAGAGCCCTTTCAGTACGCGTCCAGACACCCTTGAGATGGATGATGTACAGAGGCAGGGTCAGAATGAAGATGAAATGCCACAAGGAATAATCGTAAAGGAAAGTGAAAAGGATCAGAAGCAGCCAGCCCGTATATATCAGGATAGTGTGATAGATCCTCGCTCTCTTGACTCCCAGTTTCATGGCAACGGTGACCCTGTTGGGAGCGTCGGTCTTCATGTCCCTGATGTTGTTGACATTGAGGACGCCAACGCTGAATAACCCTATGGCGGCGGCCGGCATGACCAGAAGGGCGGAAGGGATGGTGTGCGCGGCGACATAATAGGCTCCAAGGACTGAAACAAGTCCGAAGAATATGAACACCGCAATGTCGCCCAGTCCTCTGTAGCCGTACGGATGGGGGCCCAGGGTATAGCGCATCGCGGCCATTATTGCCAAGGCTCCGAGAACCAGGAGAATCAGCGAGTCAAGGCAGAAAAGAGTTCCGAAAGAGGCCCAGACCATGGCGCATCCGCTCAGCGCACATAATGTGGCAATAACACTGATGATCCGTTTCATTTCGGGAATTCCGAGAGCTCCCTCTTCAAGGCTGTAGGCAGGACCTTGACGGTCTTCCGAGTCGGTCCCGCTCAGGGTGTCGCCCAGTTCGTTGGAAAGATTGGAGAGGATCTGAAGCAAAACCGTCGTCAGGAATAGCAGAAGGGCCGTCCAAAGGCTGATTTTGAATTCCGATGCTGCCAGAAAGACACCCAAGATTACGCCAGCCAGGGATAAAGGCAAGGTTCTTAATCTGAAAGAAGTCATTATGGCACGAAATTTAGACGTCATAGTGTCCGGATTGGTTTAACAAGAAACAAATTTACTCATATTCCGAAAATATTCATAACTTTACAAGTTGTTACTAAGTTTTGAAAAGCAAAAGATCAACAATGAAGACAAGATCATTTATCCTTGCGGCAGTTGCCGCTATTGCTGCGGTCGGTTGCAGCCATAAGGTTTCCGAGAAGACGACCATAACCGGCGATCTGGGTGTCGGAGTCGCCAAGGAAGTGCAGATCACCATCCGCGAAGCAAGGCTGGACACGATTGTCCCCGTCTCCGGCGGACGTTTCACCGCTGAGATTCCCGCAGTCCTTACAGGGCTTGCAAAGATCCAGGCTGACAACATAATCGGCAATTTCATTTCAGACGGTACTCCGCTGACCATCACTCTCAAGGATGACAAGACTTTCGATGTCGTCTCGAAGTATCCTGAGATCTCGGTCAACGCGAAGTACACTGCCTTCCAGGACAAGATGAAGGAACTGCAGAAGACCTATCAGCCCAAGATCGAGGCTGCAGAGAACGAAGAAGCCGAGGACAAGCTCTATGACGCCTACCAGGCCGATGTCAAGAACCTGTGCCTGGCAGCGGTTGCCGAGAACAACGACAACGTCATAGCCGCTTCTGCAATCGAGAACCTCCAGTACCTCCTGAACAACAACCAGCTGGATTCGGTGGTCTCGACTCTCGGTCCTGCCGCTTCAAAGATTGCCACCATCCAGAACATCAGCTCCGTGGTCAAATCCAGGAAAGCTACCGAAGAAGGACAGAAATTCTCCGATTTCGAAGTCGGCGGTGTCAAATTGTCAGACTATGTGGGCAAGGGGAAGTACATCCTCGTCGATTTCTGGGCATCATGGTGCGGCCCCTGCAAGGCAGAGGTTCCGAACCTGAAGAATGTCTACCAGAAGTATGCTGGGAAGGATTTCGATATCCTCGGAGTTGCCGTTTGGGACAAGCCTGAAGCTTCCCAGAAGGCCGTCAAGGACCTTGGCATGACCTGGAACCAGATCCTCAATGCCCAGAGTGCCCCTACCGACATCTACGGAATCCAGGGAATTCCTCACATCATCCTTTTCGGTCCTGATGGAACGATCGTCAAGAGGGATCTCCGCGGAGAAGACATCGAAGCTGAGGTTGCAAAGGTCGTTAAGCCCGTCAAATAGTCTTGGACGACAAGAAACTGACTGTCAGGGAAAAGATATCCCTGTTCCCACATTCCCCGGGGGTCTATCGCTACTACGATTCCTCGGGGAAGGTTATTTATGTGGGGAAGGCCAAGGATCTCCACAAGAGGGTCGCCCAGTATTTCGTCCCTCCGGAGCGGCTCAATGTCAAGACCCGGCTGCTGGTTTCGAAGATCGCCGATGCGCAGTTTTCGGTGGTGGATTCGGAGGCTGACGCCCTGCTTCTTGAGAACAACCTCATCAAGCAGTACAAGCCTCACTACAACATCCTCCTGAAAGATTCCAAGACCTACCCTTGGATCGTAGTGACCAAGGAGGAGTTCCCGAGAGTCTTCCTTACACGAAGGGTGGACCGTAAGACCGGCACCTATTTCGGCCCCTACAGTTCAGTCACTCACGCCAACTATCTGCTGGAGTTTTTCCGGAAGAATTATCCACTGCGTTCCTGCAAGCTCAAGATAACGGGGGAAGCCATTTTGAGGGGGAAGTTGCGCCCATGCCTTGAGCTGCACATAGGCCGGTGCAAGGGATGCTGCGTAGGCGGCGTGAGCCGGGAAGAGTATTCATCATGGATAGGAGAGATCACCCGTCTCCTGAAAGGCGGGGTCAATGACATCATCCGTGAATATGAAGCTTCGATGAAGAAGGCAGCCTCGGAGCTTCGTTTCGAGGATGCACAAGTCTTCAAGGACCGCATAGATTCGCTCAAGAAACATTATTCGAAATCCATAATATCTTCTGCCTCTGATGTTTCATGCGATGTATTCTCCCTGATCTTCGATGGCTCGGAGGCTTTCGGCAACTTCCTCAGGGTGAGGGGCGGTTCTGTCGTCCAGTCCTTGAACCTGGGCTTCAAGATGAACATCGAAGAGGAGCAGGCCTCTGTCCTGAGTACCTTCATCGCTGAGATCGAGTCTAAGTTCGGAGCCCTTGCAAAAGAAGTCATTGTGCCTTTCCTTCCTGACGTGGAAATCGACGGAGTCGAATTCAGGATCCCGGTCAAGGGAGACAAGCTGTCCTTGCTCGAACTTAGTGCGAAGAATGCCAGGGAGTACCATTTCAACTCTCTCAAGCAGAAAGAAAGGACCGATCCCGACGAGTACAAGCGCCTGGTGATGGAAGACCTTCAGAAAGCCCTTGGAATGAAAGATCTTCCAAAGCACATAGAGTGTTTCGACAATTCCAACATCCAAGGTACCAATCCTGTGGCTTCCTGCGTTGTGTTCCGGGACGGAGTGCCGTCTAAGAAAGACTACAGGAAATTCAAGATTAAGACTGTCATCGGAGCCAATGACTTCGCCTCGATGAAGGAAGTGGTCAACAGGAGGTACTCCAGGATGCTTGCTGAAGCACCGGATGACTTACCGCAGCTTATCGTGATCGATGGCGGCGAAGGACAGCTAGAGTTTGCCCGCCAGGCACTGGCGGAGCTCGGAATCCTTGACAGGCTGATGGTAGTCGGCCTGGCCAAGAGAATGGAGCTGGTGATCAGGATAGACGATCCTTATCCCCTTTTCCTCGACAGGAACTCACATGCCCTCAAGGTCCTGATGCAGATCAGGGATGAAGCTCACCGCTTCGGTATAACCTTCCATCGTTCCCTTCGGAGCAAGGGCCAGCTGAAGAGTGCCTTGAGGGAAATAAAGGGCGTCGGAGAGCAGACGGAAAGCCGCCTTCTGATGCACTACGGCTCCGTTGCCCGCATCGCAGCAGCCTCCCTGGAAGATCTCTCTACCATGGTCCCTCCAGCCCTTGCGAAACGTATCCTGGTGGAACTCAACGGGACATTGTAAAAAAAGACCGGGGCCTTGCGGCTCCGGTCGATCTTATAGTGTAAAAACTCTTACTCATCGTTCTTGGAATCGCGACGGCCACCACGGCCACCACGGCCACCACGACGGTCGCCACGGTCTCCACGACGGTCACCACGGTCTGAACGAGGACGTCCTCCGCCCTGTGCATTGGCTGCGGTAGGGGCATTAGGAGTAAGATCCTGCTTGCCATAGCGCTCTCCGTTGCAGATCCAAACCTTGATTCCAAGACAACCGACCTTGGTGCTGGCGACTGCCAGAGCGTAGTCGATGTCTGCACGGAATGTGTGCAGAGGAGTACGGCCTTCCTTAATCATCTCGCTACGGGCGATT
>CADBMD010000102.1 GCA_902795735.1 uncultured Bacteroidia bacterium | reverse complement strand
GCTCGAACCCACGACACCCAGAACCACAATCTGGTGCTCTACCAACTGAACTAATCGCACCGTGTTAGAGATTGCAAAGATACAAAAAGAATCTTTCTTTGCAAGAATTTTGATTAATAATTATCTTTGTCTTAGCAACAGAACCACGATGAAGAAAACACTTACTCTTGATTCAATCGATCCTATCGAGATATTCGGACCTGGCAATAAGATCCTGGAAGAGTTCTGCTCTTACTTTCCTGGAATGAAGGTGGCAGCGAGAGGGAATGAAATCCATCTTGACGGGAAGGCAGAAGAAATAAAGGAGTTTGAGGAAAGATTCTCCGAACTTGTCAAAAGACGCCATCATAAGCTGAGCCTGACGGTTTTCGATGTGGAAGACATCTTTGACGGAGAAAGTTCTCCGGAACTCTTCAAGCAAAGCGGTGATGCCATAATCGTCCACTCCACGGACGGGAAACCGATCAAGGCTCGGAACAAGACCCAGCAGGAGATGGTCAAGGCGTATTTCACCAATGACCTGATGTTCGCAGTCGGACCAGCCGGAACCGGAAAGACTTATGTCGCTATAGCCCTGGCCGTGAGGGCGCTCAAGAACAGGGAAATCAAACGCATAATCCTGACTCGTCCGGCGGTCGAAGCCGGCGAACGGCTCGGGTTCCTGCCCGGAGACCTTAAGGACAAACTCGACCCTTATCTCCAGCCTCTCTATGATGCGTTAGGAGATATGATCCCTCCGAAACGACTTCAGGATTTCATCGCCGACGGTACGATACAGATTGCGCCGCTGGCTTACATGAGGGGAAGGACCCTGGACATGGCTTGCGTCATCCTCGATGAAGCCCAGAACACCAACCTGGCTCAGCTGAAGATGTTCCTCACCAGGATGGGAACCAGTGCGAAGTTCATCGTGACAGGAGATGCTACCCAGGTAGACTTGCCCAGGAGGGAAGATTCAGGCCTCCTTAAAGGTATTTCTTTCCTTAAGGACATAAAGGGTATCAGTACTATTTACTTTACAAATGAAGACATAGTCCGCCACCCTTTGGTGACGAAGATCGTAAAGGCTTTCGACAAGAACAAGGATTCCGGAGAATGATTATTTCTTGCCTCTGGAGACTGGATGGGCCAGGATCTGGATGTCGAGTCCATCGATCTTGTAGCCCTTGAAACGACGGGGTAGGATCTTTCTCTCCAGTTCCTTGTACAAGAGGTCATCCATGACGTCCACATAGGAGTGGTTCAAGGTGTCGTACAGATGCAGGTGATCTGTCGTGATGACATCGAAGTACATCTTGTTGTTGGAACTGAGCCTGTGCTTGTAGATTCCGAGCATTGACAGTTGCGTAAGGATGTTGTACACGGATGCAACTGTCACATTGGCTTCCCCTTCGTTCAGGATCCATGAAGTGACCATGTCGGCACTTGCATGTACCAGATTAAGCATCGCCTTGTGGACGGCGATCCTTTGCGGAGTGACTTTCAAACCATACTTCCTTAGGGAGTATCGGAATTCTTCTAAGTCTAAGCTTCTGTTGTTTTTTTCCATTTTTAACATTAGGCGGTTTCAAAATCAAATCTAATAAAATGGAGGCGATTTTCATAAAAAATTATACCTATCTTTGTAAGTTATCAACAAGTAAGATAAAATGGAGAACATCAAATGTCTTATTGTCGGAGGCGGCCCTGCAGGATACACTGCTGCTATCTATGCTTCAAGGGCTGGCTTGTCTCCAGTGCTTTATGAAGGGATGGAACCAGGAGGTCAGCTGACCACTACAACCATAGTCGAGAATTTTCCGGGATTCCCCGAAGGAGTAGATGCCAACCAGCTTATGGCAGACATGCGCTCGCAGGCAGTCCGTCTCGGTGCGGATATCCGCACGGGAGTCGTTACTGGCGTGGATTTCTCTGAAAGGCCGTTAAAGCTTACCCTGGATTCAGGTGTGGTCGTAGAGGCTCAGGCGGTTATCATAGCCACCGGTGCGGCTGCCAAGTACCTTGGACTTCCGTCTGAAAGGAAGTTCAGGGGAATGGGTGTCAGCGCTTGCGCCACATGCGACGGTTTCTTCTACAGGAAGAAGGATGTCGCAGTGGTCGGCGGGGGAGACACCGCCTGTGAGGAAGCGACCTATCTTGCCAACCTTTGCAATAAAGTGTACATGATTGTCCGCAGGGATGTCTTCAGAGCGTCCGTTGCTATGCAGGAAAAGGTAAAGGACACTCCCAACATCGAGATCCTGTGGAACTGCAACACCAGGGAAGTCCTGGGCGATGAGTCCGGAGTGACAGGCGTGAGAGTGGAAAGAAAAGATGGTAAGGTTTTTGATGTTCCCATCGATGGATTTTTCCTGGCCATTGGGCATCATCCGAACTCCGATGTATTCAAGGAATATGTGGATACTGACGAAAACGGTTACATCCTGACAGAAGGAAAGTCTTCCAGGACTAACGTGGAAGGCGTCTTTGCTGCCGGCGATGTCCAGGATCCTACCTTCAGGCAGGCTATTACGGCTGCAGCATCAGGATGCAAGGCTGCTTTAGAGGTGGAAAAATTCCTATTGTCACATTGATGGATATGGAGATTTTGAAAACATTCCTTAAACTCGCCGCAGCCTTCGTCCTGGCTGCCCTTTCAATCCAGTCTTGCAAGTCTGAGTACGAAGCGGTCCTGAACAGTAATGATATCGACGCCAAATACACTGCTGCCTTCGATTATTTCAACCATGGCAGGTACAGCAAGGCGGCACGCTTGTTCGAGAACCTTGCAGTGCAGACCAGCGGAACGGAAAAGGATGACACGGTCCAGTACTATTGGGGGCTGAGCAATTACCGTTTCAAGGACTATTACACAGCAGAGACGAATTTCGCCAAGTTCCTGACGAATTTCCCCCGCAGTCCATTTTCTGAGGAAGCTGCTTTCCTGAGGATAGACTGTCTTTACCGTTCAACTTATCGTTACGAGCTTGACCAGAAGCCTACCTATGCCGCTATCGGAGTGATTTCCCAGTATCTGATCGAGAATCCTAAGAGCACCCATGCACCTACTTGCAAGAGGATGCTTAAGGAACTCAACGACAGGCTTGACAAGAAGGCTTACGAAAGTGCACGGCTCTACTACAAGATGGAAGACTACAAGGCTGCCAGGGTGGCCTTCAAGAATATCCTTAAAGACGATGCCGAGAACATCTACCGGGAAGACATCCTTTACTACATAGCCAAGTCTTCATACAAGTTTGCTTACCTTAGCGTGGAAGCCAAGCAGAAGGAGCGCTACCTTACCTTTGTGGATGACTATTTCAACTTCATCGGCGAGTTTCCGGATTCTCCTTACAAGAAAGAACTTGATTCCCTTTACAAGCGCTCCCAGAAAGCGCTGGGCCGTTACTCCGGTGCTGAAGAGGACCTTAACGAGAAGGAAAAGGATTTCGAGCGTGAGAGAAAGAAATTATTGAAACAATCTGAATCCGAAGGGTAGTAGAATTAATGGATATTAATTTGCAGAACACAGATGGAAGTTAAGAAGAAGACCCCTGTGAACACCATTACTAGGGATGTTAAGTACCTTGCCGAACCTACCGGCAACATTTATGAGACTGTAGTCATCCTTTCGAAGAGGGCCAACCAGATAGCATTGGCAGAGAAAAAGGAACTCGCCAAGAAGCTTGAGGATTTCCGCAGCGACCGCGACACCATGGATGAGGTGTTCGAGAACAGGGAGCAGATTGAAATCTCCAAGTACTACGAGAAACTTCCCAAGCCGGATCTCATAGCCATCACTGAATTCGAGGACGGAGATCTTTACTACCGCATGGCCGGCAAGGAAGACAAACCGGAAGCCGAGTGATTTTCGCGGGGCTATGCTCAAGTCCCTTAAGATCAGGAATTATGTACTGATAGACTCTCTGGACGTCGAGTTCCCGGAGGGTCTAGTCATTATTACGGGCCAGACAGGAGCCGGAAAGTCCATCCTGCTTGGCGCCTTGTCTTTCCTGCTCGGCTCCAAGGCTGATGCTTCGATGATCGGCCCGTCTTCCGACAACTGCGTCGTGGAGGCGGTGTTTTCCTTGCCGGAAAAAGATGCATCGCTTCGCATGGCCCTGGAAGAGCAGGACATCGACACTGATCCTGGAGAGATCATCGTCCGGCGCGTGGTTTCACGTTCCGGACGTTCGCGGGCATTCCTCAATGATTCGCCTGTAAACGTCCAGCTGCTCCAGTCTATTTCAGCCCGGCTGGTAGACATCCATTCCCAGCACCAGACCCTTTTGCTGGCCGACCATTCTTTCCAGCTTGGCTTGCTGGACCATTTCGCCGGCAATGAGACTCTTCTCGAAGAATGCGAGGCAAGCTACAGGCACCTGAAGGCCTTGGAGAAAGAATATTCGGAAATATCCCAGAAGATTGAATCCTTGTCCAGGGAGAGAGATTATGTCCAGGCCAGGTGGAAAAAACTCGATGACGCATGTCTGAAGGAAGGGGAACTTGAAGAACTCGAGGCAGAGCAGAAACAACTTGCCAATGCTGAAGCCATCAAGGAGAATCTTTATGGCGTCGAGCAACTCATGGACGACCTGCCCCTGAAAGACGTCTGCAAGATGCTCAGGAAGGTGGAAGGCTTCCTGCCACAGGCCGGAGAACTTGCTGAAAGAGTCGAATCGTCCAGAACCGAGCTGCAAGATATCCTTTCAGAGGTCAGCCGTATCAATTCCGGGACTGAAATCTCCCAGCAGAGGCTGGATGCAGTAGAAGAGAGGATGTCTTTGTTGTATGACCTCATGAACAAGTATTCCGCTACTTCGGTTTCGGAGCTCATCCAGATGAGGGATTCCCTTGGCTCTTCTTTGTTCGATGCGGATGCCTTGGCGGATGAGAGAAAGGAAATCGGCAAGGAACTCGATAAGGAGAGGCTTGCCTTTGAAGGAATATGCCGTCGTCTGCATGAGTCCAGGGCTTCTTCTCTATCTTCTTTTTCAGAGTCCGTAGAGCAAAGCATACGTTCCCTCGAACTGGAGAGGGCTGTTTTCAAGGTTGAACTGGGAGAGACACCTCCTTCCCAGGTTGGAACCGACAGCGTACGCTTCATGTTTTCGGCAACCGGCGATGCAGTGGTCGATCTGGCCAGGTGCGCTTCGGGAGGTGAAATGTCCAGGGTAATGCTATGCCTGAAAGCGATGATGGCCAGGTTCGTGAATATGCCCACCCTTATATTCGATGAGATCGATACCGGAGTTTCCGGCAGTGCTGCAGACAAGATGGGCAGGATGATCTGTTCCATGGGGGCCGACATGCAGGTCATTGCCATCACGCACCTTCCCCAGGTGGCAGCGAAGGGTAATACGCATTTCCTGGTAGAAAAGGAATTCTTCATGGACAAAGCAACCACGACCATCCGTCGTGTGGATGGTGAAGAGCGGGTGATGGAAATCGCCAGGATGCTTAGCGGCAGCCATATCTCGGCGGCCGCGAGGGAAAATGCCAAGTCTCTCTTATCGGACCAGAGAAACTGAGTAGTCAGGATTGTAAACTACCCTGCGGACTGCGTTGTTGACGTAGCTTCCGCTATGGGTCCTTGCCAGTTTGAAATCGCTCTGCAGGCCGGAATAATCGACCCTGTCAAGTGCCTTGGGCCATTTCCTGCCATATTTCGAGGCGAGGGTGGAGAAATACTTCATCAGGTCGTAACCTGAATATGCCGACCTGCTGGGTTCTGCACCGAACAAGGCCCTGTACTGGAGGACGAAATCCTTGACTTCCTTGGAATCATAATCTACATAGTAGGTCACGCTTGCGTGAAGGTTGACCTTGTGCAGCTGTTCGACCTCGATCTGGTCGTAAGTCCTGATCTTGGAAGTGCTGTAGAGGACTATTCCGGAATTCCTGCCGGTCCTCATGTAGAGGTTCCTTACGGCTTCGATAAGGAAGACCGTGCTCTTGTCAGTGAAGTCACATGCAAGCACTATCCGGTTTGATCCAGTAGATGTCATCATGGAGTTCATGCCGCCAAGCGTCGTAGTAGAGTGCTGGATTCCAGCAGCAGCCATTTCCCTCTCCACCATTTCCTGGTAGGATGACCGTGAAGCTGCCGGGGTCACCACGATGACCTTGTCGCCGGCTACGAAGTCGGACTTGATCCAGTCCACCATGTCCTTTATCTGGACTGATGTGGGAGTGGGGGCCTGTATCAGGTTGGAAAGTGTGTCTGCCAATGGCTCCGCTTGCATGTCCAGGGGCGATACTATCCATGAGGCTTCGTCGCAGATTGCGGCCGCCTTGAGGATGTCTGCCTTGGAAACCGGTCCTATTGCAAAATCGCTGTCAGCAAACCTTTCACGGTCTATGGGAATGGCTCCACCTCCGACATCATAGGAGTTTATCTGGAGGTTGGTCCCCTGGTTTCCGAGATTCCTGGCTGCGATGAGTGAACCACAATAGAAATCCATGAAAGAAGTCCGGTCTCCGGACCTGGGTGCGGAGAACGGGATTAGCATGGAGATCGTAACGTCATGGTTGCCTTCCCGGACGATGGCATCTTCAAAGATGTCACCGATTCCTTTCCTTTCCTGGTTCAAAGTGTCTTTGGCGTCTCCTTCCTCTTCGGGAACGGACTTGCCTTCATCCTCTTCTTTTTGCATGGGTACCGCGGCATTGCCTTCCCAAGCCTCCGGATGATAGGGGATCTTCAGTTCCTGCCTGCGCTTGACCTTCGAGGAGGTCATCCCATTGATATTTATGATAGACTCCTTGGAGACTCCGTATTTATTGGCTATGGCGTCAAGGTCTTCGAACCACTTTACCTTGTGGATGAAGTAGTCATCCTTTTCCTGGAACTTCTGCTCCCTGGGATTGGCCTCGACAGTGACGGGGACAGCCTCTTCAGGTTGACTGCTTTCTTCAGCGGCCTGAGGGACCTGATCCTGCTGGACGCCTTCCTTTACAGGAATCATCAGGATCTGGTTCTTCTTGAGTCCTTCGGTTTCAAGGTTCAATGTCGGGTTGGAGTCGTAGATTTCCTGGAGAGATACTCCGTAGGCCTTTCCTATGGAGTAGAGAGTCTGACGTTCCTGGACGACATGGGAGTAATAGACTTTGCCTCCCAGGCGGACTTTTTCCTTGGACACGACGACCGGCGGCGCCACATATTCCTGTGCCGGAGAAGCTGACGCCAATGCCGTCAGCAGTAAGGCAGAGACTGCAATACGGTAAAGAGTTCTGTTCATTGCTGCTTGTACAAATTGTCCACGAAATCAAGCATCCTCTTGCTGAATACCTTCCATGAAAGCCTTTCCTTTTCGGCCCGGATTGAACTGATGCATAGGGTCCTCAGGTTTTCATCGGCAAAGAACCTATGGATTTCTTCCACTATGCAGTCCGGTTCTGGTCTCGGAGCCACAAGGCCGGTGCCGCTGTCGCCGATGGATTGCTTCAATCCTCCAACGTCTGTAACCACCATCGGTACTTCAAAGTGCCAAGATATGGCGCTGATGCCGCTCTGGGTGGCAGACCTGTAGGGGAGGACAGCCAGGTCGGCTGCGGAGAAGTAGTATTTTACTTCCGAGTCTTTGATGTAGTTTGTGAAAAGCCTGATACGGTCCTTGGCGGGAGAGCGTGCAATGATTTCTTCGTACTTGACGAAGGAACCATAAGGCTCTCCGGCTACGATCAAGTTGTAGTCGTCTTCAAGTTTCCCGAATGCTTCCAGAAGGATGTCCAGGCCCTTGTATTCCCTTATGAGGCCGAAGAAGAGCAGGTTCTTACGTCCTGGCTCGATGCCCAGTTTCTGCAGCGCTTCTTCTTTGGGGACCCTTTCACCGAAATGGGCGTAGACCGGATGGAAAAGGATGGTTTTCTTCGCCTTTGGCGACAGTTTTTCAAGATCTTCCGCGACTTCGGGGCAAAGGGTAACGTTCCCGCTGCATCCGGACAGGAAATACCGGGTGAGAGGTCCATCGAAGAACCTTGGCTCATGTGGAATCACATTATGCAGGATCGAGATGACCTTGCAATGCTTCTTGAGCCGGCGGGCAATCCAGCCCAGTGACGGGGCGAACCATGACATCCAGTAGCTGATCAGGACGATGTCCGGATTCCAGTCGCGGATGGCCTTGTATGTTTTCCTGTATGTAAACGGATTGGCCGTATCCAGGAGAGCTGTGCTCTCGATGGGTACGGCGTCATCGTCAGGCGTTACGTACTGCGTCTTCCCAGGGAAGAGGAAATCAGGGTACTGCCTCTTGAAATTGAATGCTTTGACCGTGTGCTCCTTGCTCAGCTCCAAGTACAGGCTTGCATTGAACTGAGAGATCCCTCCTCTGAAAGGGTGGAAACATGAAAGGAGCGCGATTCTCAAGCTATTCGGACTTAGGTGTTTCTTCTGTCGTGTCTCCGGTCTTGCCCTTGGTCTTGACATATTCGCTGTTGAGTCCCGCGATCAGGGCATCGGTGATGTCGAGGTTAGGATCTCCGCATGCCACAGGTGAAGGAAGAAGGTCTCCCTGGGTGGCTATGATCATGGCGAATTTGTGCTCCTCGTTGTATTTGTCGATGTAGGACTTGATTGCATCGGCGATCTGGTTCATCATGACCTGCTGCTCTTCTGCAATCTCCTGCTGCTTCTGGTTAGCGTAATTGTTGAAGCTGTTCTGCTGGTCCTGTAGTTTCTGGCTCCTCTGTTCGGCGACCGAACGGATGAGGATACCCTTGTCGATGTCGGACTGGAACTTGTTGAGATCGCTCTGGAGTTTGTTTCCACGGCGGTTGATCTCTTCCTGGATGCTCTGGACCTTGGTCTCCACGACTGAACGGCGGTCATTCGCGAAATCATATTCGTTGATGACCCTGTCGAGGTTGTACCATACGATGGCACCTTCAGATGCGGTAGCCTGCACGGCCTCGTCTGTGGTGGCTTTTTTCTTTCCGCTGCCGTCACCGGTCAGCTGGATGATTCCGAGAGCGGCAACTGCCACCAGGGAGATGATGCTGAGAATCAGTGGTGTCTGTTTCATCTTATCATTTTATTAAATAATATTCCAGATTACAAATGTAGTCAAATTTTCTTAATCTCCGCCAAATAGGCCTGTATTGTTTGTTTCAGGCCCATGTAAAGGGCATCGCAGATGATGGCGTGCCCGATGGAGACTTCGTCTGTCCAAGGAATGTTCCTGACAAACCAGCCGAGGTTCAGGAGATTCAGGTCATGGCCCGCATTCAGACCCAGGCCGGCTTCCCTTGCCGCTTGTGCGGCAACCACATACGGAGCGATGGCTTTGTCCCTGTCGGAATGGTAAAGCTCGGCGTAACCGGCGGTGTAGAGCTCGACCCTGTCGCAGCCGCATGCCTTGGCTCCTTTTACCATAGCCTCATCTGGATCTACGAATATGGAAGTACGTATCCCGCTTTCTTTGAATGTCTTGCAGACGGAGGTAAGGAATTCCCTGTTGGCAATCGTGTCCCAGCCCTTGTTGGAAGTGATGGCGTCGTGTGCGTCAGGCACCAGTGTCACCTGGTCTGGGACTACTTCCAGGACCAGGTCGATGAATTCGGGGATAGGATTGCCTTCGATGTTGAATTCTGTCCTGATGGTAGGCCTGATGGCCCTGACGTCAGAGTATCTGATGTGCCTCTGGTCGGGCCTCGGGTGGACCGTGATGCCTTCGGCGCCGAATAATTCACAGTCTATGGCGGCTTTTTCCACGTCCGGCATATTGCCGCCGCGGGCGTTGCGGATTGTCGCTATCTTGTTGATGTTTACGCTTAGCCTGGTCATGTCCTTCATAATTATAATGTCTGGGACAAAAGTAGTGATTTATGTTCAGATTTTAGCAGATTTATGCTAATTTTGAAAATTGAACACAAGTCAGCAGAGACAAGCGTAGCAATGAAGATAGCTGTTTATTCGCGAGATGCATCTGTCCTTTCTTCACCGAGGTTAGCATCGATGATGGAGAGACTGGACGGCCGCTCATTCGAGTTCTACCAGGTCAACACGGCCGATGAGATCCTTCCCGGGACCGACATGGTGATGAGCGTCGGCGGGGACGGGACCTTCCTGTCTGCCTCCAAGCGGGTGGGGGATTCCGGCATCCCTGTGATTGGGGTCAACCTCGGCAGGGTGGGTTTCCTTTCCGAATATAGTCCCGAAGAAGTCGGTGAGGCTCTTCTTTCAGGAGCCTACTCCCTGGAAGACAGGGCTTTGCTCAAGACAACCGTGGATGGCGACATCATAGAATCGGAAACCTCCTTCTGGCCATATTCATTGAACGAGATTTCCGTTCTCCGCTGTGGGGCAGCCATCCTCGGTATCGATGTCTGCATCGACGGGAACCCCCTTCCAACATATTGGGCCGACGGTCTCCTTGTCTCCACCAGTTCAGGCTCGACGGCCTACTCATTGAGCGTCGGCGGCCCGATCTGCGTGCCAGGTTCGAAGGTCCTGATCATTTCTCCTATCGCCCCGCATAACCTTAATGTCCGCCCCCTGGTGGTACCTGACACCACCAGGATCACGATATCCATGCGGTCCAGGGATGAAAAAGTGACCATGTCGATGGACAACCGTAACGCCCTGCTTTCATCCAGCGCAGTCCTGGAAGTCGGGGTGGCACAGTTTTCGCTGAAAAGGGTACGGCTCGAGAAGTCAAGTTTCATAAAGGCTCTCACGACAAAGTTGTTCTGGGGAGAAGACATCCGGAACAGCGGCGAACAATGGTAAAAGATGGATGAGATAAGCAAAGTACCCCGACATGTTTCCATCATCATGGATGGAAACGGAAGGTGGGCCCAGCAAAGGGGCCGTGAGCGAGTGTATGGCCACAGCCATGGCGTTGAAAGCGTCAGGGCTTGTGTCAAGGCAGCCGCCGAGGCTGGCGTGAAGTATCTTTCCCTGTTTGCATTTTCGGAAGAGAACTGGGGGCGGCCTGCAGACGAGGTCGAGACCCTGATGAAGTTGATGTTCAAGGCAATAGCTGATGAGATCGACGAATTGAAGAAACAGGGGGTGCAGTTCCGCGTCCTGGGCAATCTCGAGCGTATCAGCCCTTCCCTGCGCGAAGCTATCGATGCGGCAGAAGAAAGGACCAGGCCGGAGAGTGGTGAACCTCTCCTGACCCTTATCCTCTTCCTGAGCTACAGCGGACAATGGGATATCCTCCAGGCTGCCAAGAAACTGGCCAGGGAATATGCCCACTCTCCCGAATCGCTGGAGGCTCTCGGAGCTGACGCCATTTCTAGCCGCCTGGTGACTGCCGGGATCCCGGATCCGGACCTTGTCATCCGTACTTCCGGAGAACAAAGGATCAGCAACTATCTCCTTTGGCAGTCGGCATATTCGGAACTTCTCTTCGTGGACACGTTGTGGCCTGATTTTAGAAAAGAGCATTTCATGTCCGCCCTTGAAGAGTATTCAAAGAGGAACCGCAGGTATGGAAAAGTTAAATAATTGCTTATATTTGCATCCTTGAATTTCAATGAAGCCCGTTTTGATGAAAACATATCGTCTCCTTGCCCTCCTGGTTATGTCGCTGGCCTCTCTCCAGGCCTTCGCACAGGAGGTGGAGGTTCCGGTAGTTCCTGTGGAAGTTGATTATGAAAACCCGAAGCAGTACATTGTCGGCGGCGTTTCCGTCGAAGGCAATACCTATTTCGGCGAACAGCAGATCATCTCCCTTACAGGACTTCAGAAAGGAATGCAGATAACCGTTCCGAGCGAAGAGATGTCTTCGATCGTGACCAGGTTGTGGATGCAGAAGTACTTTGAAGATGTCTCCCTGGCAATAGACAGGATCAATGAGACGAAGGACTCCGTCTGGCTGAAGATCAACATAAAAGAACGCCCAAGGGTGTCCAGATGGATCTACAAGGGAGTCAAGAAAAGCGAGCAGAAAGATCTGGAGGAGCGGCTGAAGCTCCGTACCGGAGGAGAGTTCTCCGATTTCGTCGCTTCTACTTCTACCGGGATAATAAAGAAATATTTCTCTGAGAAAGGTTTCCTCAACTGCAACGTTGACATAAGTACCCAGAAGGATTCCATAATCAGGAGCGCGATCAGGGTTACTTTCGACATCGACAAGGGAGAGAAAGTCAAGATCCAGGACATCAATTTCGAAGGCAACGAAGGCGTTTCCGACTTCAAGCTTGCCCGCTCCATGAAGAAGACCAAGTCCAAGAAGATCTATAACTTCTTCAGCAGCAAGAAATTCAACGAGAAGGAATACCCGAACGACAAGGAGAACCTTATCAGCAAGTTCAACGAGGCTGGTTACCGCGATGCAAGGATCCTCAAGGATTCCATCTATTATGTAGCTCCCAACCGGCTCGGTATAGATTTTAAGTTCGACCAGGGCAAGAAGTACTATTTCAGGAACATTACCTGGACAGGTAACTCGGTTCATTCTTCAGACCAGCTCAATTCGATCCTTCAGATCAACAAGGGCGACCCTTACGACATGGTCACCATGCAGAAGAGGCTTATCGGAGGCGGAAAGCAGAATGACTATGATGTCTCCAAGCTCTATCGCGACGAAGGATACCTCTTCTTCCAGGTCACCCCTGTCGAACTGAACATAGAAGGGGACTCCGTCGATGTCGAGATGAGGATCTCTGAAGGCAAGCAGGCCACCCTGAACAATATCATCATCAACGGCAACGACCTGACAAGCGAGAAGGTCGTCCGCAGGCAGATATTCACAAGGCCGGGCTACCTCTACAACCAGACCAATTTCGAAAGGTCCATCAGGGAAATCGCCTCTCTGGGACAGTTCGACCCGGAAGCGATAAGCAGTGAAGGAGGTTACTCGATCGTGCCGAACCAGATCAACAACACCGTGGACCTGGTTTACAATGTGACAGAAAAGCCTTCCAGCCAGCTCGAACTTTCAGGAGGTTGGGGTGCCAATACTTTCGTTGCGACTGTCGGTGTCAGCTTCAATAATTTCTCTACCAGGAGGATGTTTGACAAGACAGCCTGGAGGCCTGTTCCTCTTGGCGATGCGCAGAACCTGTCCCTGCGTTTCCAGACCAACGGTACGTATTATACCTCCCTCATATTCAGCTTCACAGAACCTTGGCTGACGCAGAAGAAACCTACTTCCCTCAACTTGCAGGCTTACTACACCCGCCAGACCGATTCCTACCTTGCCCTCGGCGTGCTGAGCAATGCGAAGGTGATGCAGGTCTATGGTTTTGCAGGAGGTATCGGTACGCGTCTGAAGTGGCCGGATGACTATTTCGTTCTCTATAACGGACTCAACTGGCAGGTCTATGACTTGAAGAACTGGTTCAGCGGCTATTTCATGTTCACGGACGGAAAGTCACACAACCTGAGCTACAGCGCAAGCCTCACCAGGACATCCACCGACCAGCAGATCTACCCCCGTTCCGGGTCCATATTCTCGGCGAGCCTCCAGCTGACTCCTCCATATTCCCTGTTCAGGACCAAGGACAAGGGTGTGCTTGATGCCAGCGGGAACCCTACCAAAGTGGCCAGTTACAAGGATATCGACTATGACAATTGGACTTCCCAGGAACGTTATCGCTGGATCGAGTACCATAAATGGAAGTTCAGCGCCGAGACTTACACCAAGATCGTCGGAGATTTCGTGATCATGGGAAGGGCGCAGTTCGGTTACCTCGGCTACTATAACCGCAAATGGGGCTATTCTCCTTTCGAGGGCTTCCGTGTCGGTGGCGACGGTATGTCGGGATATGACAGCTATGGATCCGACATCATCGCCCTCAGGGGTTATGAGAACTATTCCCTTACACCTTGGGAAGTAACTCCTTACAGCACCAGCGGATACTATGCCGGTAACGTCTACGACAAGTTCACGATGGAGTTCCGTTACCCGGTCATCCTCCAGCCGCAGTCGACGATCTTTGTCCTGGGCTTCCTCGAGGGAGGAAACTGCTGGGCGGACATCCAGAAGTTCAATCCGCTCCAGATCAAGCGTTCCGCTGGATTCGGCGTCAGGGTTTTCCTCCCGATGATCGGTCTGCTAGGTGTTGACTGGGGCTATGGTTTCGACAACCCCGACAAGAAATCCAGGAGCCAGTTCCATTTCATGATCGGACAACAATTCTGATATTAATTATTATTTTTAACTTTGTGATATGAAAAAGATACTCATGTTTGCCGCAATGGCATTATTCACACTCACGGCCTCTGCACAGGCGAAGTTCGCTTATGTCGATTTCAACGAGCTCGTGATGCTTATGCCCGAGTCTGATGCTGCAAGGACCCAGATGCAAACTGCACAGAAGGAAGCAAATGAGACCTACCAGAGCATGGTCGACGAAGGCAATGCCAAGTTCAACGAGTACCAGCAGAAGCAGGCCACCTGGACTCCTGCAATAAAGGAGAGCAAGGAAAAGGAACTTGGAGAGATCCAGAACAGGATCCAGGAGTTCCAGCAGTCTATCCAGGTTGAACTGCAGCAGCAACAGCAGCAGCTCATGGAACCTATCCAGAAGAAAGCCATGGAAGCTGTCGAGAAGCTTGCAAAGGCTGGCGGTTATCTCTTTGTCTTTGACACAGGCCAGTTCTACTATGTTGACAAGTCCCAGTGCAAGGACCTTACCCCGGAAGCAAGGAAGGCTTTGAATATTCCTGCTGGCAGGACTCTTGAAGCCCTCCAGCAAGAACTTCAGGCCCAGCAGGCCCAGCAGCAGTAATTCACGGGATTGATTTATAAAAAGGCAGGCCAGCGCCTGTCTTTTTTTGGTTCTTTTCCAAAAGATTACCCAAATTCTTCAGATTTGTTGTTATTTGTGTATTTTATTCTTTACATTTGTAACGAAATTTGAAAATTAGGTGTAATACCTTAACCAGAAATGCAACATAGGGTTATCGATGCAACAGATGTGGTGATCAGGTTCGCCGGTGATTCCGGTGACGGAATGCAGCTTACGGGCACACTGTTCGCCAATTTGTCGGCCGTTTACGGCAACGGCCTTTCTACATTTCCGGACTATCCGGCCGAAATACGTGCCCCGAAAGGGACCGTAGCAGGAGTTTCCGGCTTCCAGGTCCATATCGGCCGGCACAAGGTCAACACTCCGGGTGATTTCTGTGACATGCTCGTCGCCATGAATCCCGCCGCCCTCAAAGCCAATGCCAAGTGGCTTAAGAGGAACGCGACCGTGCTTGTCAATGAGGATGCGTTCGACGATTCAGGCTTGGACAAGGCTGGTTTCAAGGGCAATCCCTTCGAGGAACTGCACATAGAGGACAGGAACATCATCGTCGCTCCCATCACAAAGCTCACTGAAGCCAGTCTCAAGGACAGCGGCCTGGACTTGCCTTCTATCCACAAGTGCAAGAACATGTTCACCCTCGGGATGGCCTGTTTCATCTACAACCGTCCTTTGGATTACGTTTACACTTACCTCGAAGGCCGGTTCAGGAAGAAGCATCCCGAGATGATAGAGCCCAACCGCAAGGTTGTCCAGGACGGATTCAATTACGCAGCCAACATCCAGGCAGTAGCTGATACCTATAGCGTGACCCCTGACATCGAGGAGAAGGGCCTTTATCGCAACATCACCGGCAACCAGGCTCTGGCATGGGGTCTTATGGCTGCTTCTGAGAAGTCGGGACGGTCTCTTTTCTGCGGCTCCTATCCGATAACTCCCGCTACCGCCATCCTTGAAGAGCTGGCAATATACAAGAACCTTGGAGTCAAGACGATGCAGACCGAGGACGAAATCGCCGGAATATGCTGTGCGATCGGTGCCTCCTTCGCCGGCAGCCTTGCAGTTACAACGACTTCAGGGCCTGGACTGTCGTTGAAATCAGAGGCCCTGGGCCTGGCGGTCATGACTGAATTGCCGCTGGTCGTTGTCGATGTCCAGAGGGCCGGTCCTTGTACCGGCATGCCTACAAAGACAGAGCAGACCGATCTCAACGAGGCGCTTTACGGCCGCAATGGTGAAAGTCCGCTTGTGGTCGTCGCCGCGCATTCACCAGCCCATTGCTTCGATGCCGCGTTTACGGCCTCGAAGATTGCCCTTGAACACATGACTCCGGTCCTCCTGCTTTCTGAAGGATTCCTCGGCAATGGATCGGAACCTTGGAAGATTCCTTACATGGATGATTATCCCGAAATCAAGCCTCGTCTTGCCGTTGCCGACGGAGCAAAGTTCCAGCCCTACAGAAGGGATCCTGAGACTCTTGCCAGGCAATGGGCACCTGCCGGTACTCCAGGTCTGGAGCATCGGGTAGGCGGCCTTGAGAAAACCCATGAAGGAGTCCTTTCGACCGACCCTGACAACCATGCTCTCATGGTTGAGGAAAGGGCTGAGAAGGTAGCCCGCGTCGCTGCCGACATTCCTGACCTTGTCGTTGACGGACCCGAATCAGGAGATGTTCTGCTTGCAGGATGGGGCGGAACGCTCGGGCATATCCTAACTGCCCAGCAGGAACTGGCTGCTGAAGGGAAGACGGTGAGCCGTATCCATTTCGACTTCATCTCTCCTTTGCCTTCCAACACCAGGGAGGTCTTCTCCAGGTTCCGTAGGATCGTCGTCTGCGAACTTAACAACGGACAGTTCGCCGGCTACCTGAGGACCAAGTTCCCTGAATTCGATTACATCAGCTGCACCAAGGTACAGGGACAGGTTTTCCTCGTCAAGGATATCCTTGAGGCTGTCAATAAAGAAATGTCCCAGGAATAAGGAGGTACTGCAATGGCAAATTACACATTCAAGGATTTCAAAAGCGACCAGGAAATAAGATGGTGCCCCGGATGCGGGGATTTCTCCGTGCTGGCCGCCCTGCAGAGGACCCTGCCGCGGGTCTGTGAGGAAAAGGGGATCGAGAAAGACAAGATAGTGGTGGTCTCCGGAATAGGCTGTTCTTCCAGACTCCCTTATTACATGGACACTTATGGTTTCCACAGCATCCATGGAAGGGCTACGGCTATAGCTACCGGCATAAAGGTGGCCAACCCGGAGCTCTCAGTCTGGCAGGTCAGCGGTGACGGCGATGCCTTGGCGATCGGCGGGAATCATTTCATCCACGCCATAAGGAGGAACATCGACATCAACCTGATGCTCTTCAACAACAGGATATATGGAATGACCAAGGGACAGTATTCCCCGACCTCCCGTCTGGGAACCGTGACCAAGACCTCTCCTTACGGGACGGTCGAGTCGCCTTTCAATCCCGGTAGCCTGGTCCTCGGGGCAAAAGGAACGTTCTTTGCAAGGAGCATCGACACCGAACTGGCCCTGAACCAGGAAATCATGCTTGCCGCTTCCAGGCATGCGGGAACATCCGTCATGGAATTCCTTACGAACTGCATGATATTCAATAATGGATCCCATGCCGAGATTTCCGACAAGGCGGTCAAGGCGGACAGGACAATAGTCCTCCGTGACGGCGAGAAGATGATCTTCGGCCGCAACCATGACAAGGGGATAGCTCTTGACGGATGGAAACTGAAGGTGGTGACCTTGGGCGAGGATGGTGTGACTGAGGATGACATCCTTACCCATGACAGCCATTCGGACAACCTGGGTCTCCAGACCATGCTCGCTGAGATGAAGTGGCCCGAGTTCCCCGTTGCGCTGGGAGTCATCAGGCAGGTGCCTGCACCTACGTACGATTCTGAGGTCGCCAGGCAGGTGGATGAGGTTAAGTCCAAAGCCAGGATCCATTCGATGGAGGAACTGCTTCACAGCGGCTCCACATGGGAACTGAAATAGGCAAAATAGAGTATAACACTACATAAACATCATGAAAACCAATGAAATAATGGCCCGTCTCCAGGCCAAGTACCCTACAGAGAAAGAATATCTGCAGGCAGTGCAGGAGGTCCTCGAGTCCATCGAGGATGTTTACAACCAGCATCCTGAATTCGAAAAGGCTAAGATAGTCGAGAGGCTCGTCGAGCCTGACCGTATCTTTACTTTCCGTGTCACTTGGATCGACGATAATGGCGAGGTCCAGACCAACCTTGGGTACCGTGTGCAGTTCAACAGCGCTATCGGACCTTACAAGGGCGGACTCCGTTTCCATAAGGCGGTTACTCCTTCCATGCTCAAATTCCTGGGATTC
>CADBMD010000101.1 GCA_902795735.1 uncultured Bacteroidia bacterium | reverse complement strand
GGGAGGACTCGAACCTCCGACCTCCGGGTTATGAGCCCGACGAGCTACCGACTGCTCTACCCCGCGGTGTTATTTGGGACTGCAAATATAGGGATATTTGATTAAAATGCAAAATTATTTTGTCCCTCCCGCAGACAGGAAACCGACCATGCCTTCAACGTCCTCTTCAGAGAAAGCCTTCTGGTCACCAGTAACAAGGTTCTTGATATTCACAGATCCGGAAGCAGCCTCATCGGTGCCGTTGATAGACAGGAACGGGATGCACTTCCTGTCTGCATAATCGAACTGCTTCTTCAACTTGACCTGGTCAGGATAGACCTCGACTGAAACACCACAACCCCTCAAGGCACTGGCAACAGGAAGGATGTAGCGAGTCTCCTCAGCCCCCATGTTGGCAAACAGAAGCGTGGTTGAAGACTTTAGGTCAGAAGGAAACTTGCCAAGCCCCTTCAGGACATCGTAAATCCTGTCGGCGCCGAAGCTTATTCCCACACCAGACATGTCCGGAAGGCCGAATATTCCAGTAAGGTTGTCATACCTGCCACCACCGCAGATGCTTCCGATGGCGAAATCAGCAGCCTTCACCTCGAAAATGGCACCGGTGTAGTAATTAAGTCCACGGGCCAGGGAAAGGTCTATCTCGACAGGACTTGACACACCGGCCGCATCGATCAACCCGAAGAGTTCTTCAAGTTCGTCCAGTCCCTTGAGACCGGTCTGCGACACAAGCCCGGAGGCAGAGGCACCATTCATCAGAGACCGCATGGCGGAAATCTTCTCCGATGTGGTGCCTGAAAGCTTGAGGATCTGCTCTATGACAGCGACAGCCTCGTCCGAAAGACCCTTGCCCTTCATCTCTTCCTCTACAGCCTGGAGACCGATCTTGTCCAGTTTGTCAATCGCCACAGTTATGTCCACGACCTTGTCCGGGAAGCCGCAGATCTCGGCAAAACCCGTGAGCACCTTACGGTTGTTTATCTTCACGAGCACATTGACGTCCAAAAGACCGAACACCCGGTCGACGATCTGGACCAGTTCGAGTTCATTGAGCTGGGAACGGGAACCGATCACGTCCACGTCGCACTGGTAGAACTCACGGTAACGCCCTTTCTGAGGACGGTCGGCACGCCAAACAGGCTGGATCTGGAATCTCTTGAACGGGAACGATATCTCGTTCTGGTGCTGGACCACATAGCGGGCGAAAGGTACGGTAAGGTCGTACCTCAACCCCTTCTCGCACACTTCCTTGGAGAGAGCCACGGAGTTGACCGCCCCGTCAGGTCCCCTGAAAGAGTCATAGTCCACCTTCCCGAAAGCGTCCCCGGAATTGAGGATCCGGAAAAGGAGTTTGTCTCCTTCTTCCCCATATTTACCTAAGAGAGTGGAGAGATTCTCCATCGCGGGCGTGTCTATCTGGGAATACCCGAAAGTCCTGAAAACACTCTTTATAGTGTCGAAAATATAATTGCGTTCAGCCATTTCCTGCTGGCCGAAATCTCTGGTCCCCTTAGGGATGGATGGTTTCTGGGACATGCGCTATTTTACTTTTTCTGCCTTGTAACCTAGTTTCTTGATCGAGGCGGCAAGCTTTTCTTCATCGGTCTTGCGCTTATCATAGGAAATCTTTATTTCCTGGTCTTTGAGGGAGACATCCAATGCCTTCACTCCCCTCTCGAAGGAAATGTTTTCATTGATCTTCTTGACGCAATTCTGGCAAGACATGTTCGTGGAGAAAGTCACAGAACAGATGTTCTCGTCACGAGAGTCTTTCTGTTCTGTCTTCTGTTTCTTGTCCTGACGGCGCTGTGCATCCGCAGCAGGAGCAGCGACCAGGAAGGCAGCAACGATGAGTATAAGTATTCTTTTCATATTCACAAATATAGTAATTATTCTGTTTTAGTCTTCCGCCAAAGGGTCATCCTGATGCCGACATTAACCTTCCTTCCCATGATAGGCCCCCAGACACAGCTGGCATCGAAATCATTCAGGCCAGGCCTGGAGATGATTACCTTTTTCTGGTGGAAACCGGTAAGATTCTCTCCCCCGATGTAAATGTCAAAGCCTTTGAAGCGTCTTGTCACCTGGGCATACAACAAAGGATACACGGGTGTAAGGCCATCCTTGTACAAGTACTTGCCATTGTCATCCTTCAATTCACGCATGAAGTAGTAAACACGCGAAGGTCCGTTCACCGAAGATGTGAAGTCGAAGATCCAGCGGCTCAGGTTCGTCTTGTACTGAAGGTTAAGGACGCCCTTGAAACGGCTGGTCATAGGCTTTTCAATGTACTGGCCATACAATGAAGGCATCACAGCCCCCGTGAACCTTCCCGTAAGTGCGACGGTGAACCTTTCAAAAGGCTCGGCGGAGAAATCTATCTGGAAATTATTCGAATATGAATGTCCCTCTTCCGGATTATAGACGACTATACAATTACGGATGGACTCGTAATCGACTGCTGCTTCCTTACTGAAATCCGTCCTGAAATAATCAAAGCTCAGAGTACTTTCACTAACCCCGAACGGGAAAGTGAAGGTGACATTGCCTCCATAAGTCCAGGAATCTTCAAGAGTGATGATATTACTACTAAAGAAGATATTCTTGGAAGTGGAAAGCATTCCCAGGTTGTCAGACAAGGAATTGGAATACCTGAGTCCCCTGCCCCCATTTGCCCTGATGGTCATCCACTCGAAAGGAGAATACTTCAATGTCAGCCTCGGAGCAGGCTTGAATCCTCCTTCTACATCTTCTGCTGAAGCATGGTAGTAATCCGTCCTCAAGCCTGCTATCGCAGAGAAAGAGTCTCCGGCATGGAAGGTGTACTCACCATAAACTCCACCGAAAAACAAAGAATGGCGCAGCCTGGAAGGGCTTACATGAAAAAAAAGTGATTCGCCGTCAAGTCCGTCGATTGTCGCGGAGATGCCGACCGTAAAATCATGTTGGTCATTGACCTGGTTGCGATACAACAGGTTCAGGAACCCGGAATGCTGCACCGGCTGGTATGACCGTTCGCCGTACCAAGAGTCACTTTTCTGGTAGGTGTAGTCAGCAATGGCCGCGATACTGGAGGAGCCATCTTCACGGAGAGGTTTTCCGACTTTGACATAGCCGTCAATCAAGGTGTTGGTGATGTCGGTACCCCAGGCAAGGCCTCTTGCGAAAACGCCTTTCTCATAGCCTTCCTGTCCCCCGACACGATGGTCGCGGACTGCTTGGATCCCCCAGCGGACCTGAAGGTCCGGCCGGTAATAGAGCCATCTGTTAGAAAGATTGAACTGCAACATCCTAGGATCATCCATGAATGAGTCACCATTCATGTCGAAGGAAGAGAAATTCCGGTCCACATGTCCCATGACTATCGTATACAAGGACGGACTCAGCTGGGAAGCGGAAGTAATGTTGAAGTCGGCCTTGGAATCGGTCATCATGGAAGCCTGGATGAACAAAGGCTTCTCCTCCGTCGGCTTCTTGAACTCAAGGTTGATCTGGCCAGTCATCGACTCCAGGCCATTTATAACAGATGGTGAACCCTTGGCTATCTGGATGCTTTCCATCCAGGGACCGGGCACATAGGACAGGCCGAACGGAGAAGTGACTCCCCTCAAGACCGGACGGTTTTCATCCAGCATCTGTGTGTAGGCCCCGGAGAGGCCGAGAAGCCTTATCTGGCGGGCGCCTGTCACGGCGTCCGAAAAGCCAACGGTCACGCTGGCACTGTTCTCGAAACTTTCTGCCAGGTTGCAACAAGCCATTTTCTGAAGCCCGGAAGAAGAAATCAATTCTGTCCTAAGCTCTTTTCCTTTGGACAAGCCATCCAGGTGCCGACCTACGAAAACTGCAGCCTCAAGACTGTCCTGTTTATCTTGTTCGACAGGGACCTGTGCCTCCAGAAGGACGCACGTAGTCAAAAGGAATAAGGATGATATTATCTTGCGCATAATTTGCAAATATACGACAGTTTAGTTCAAAATGATTACATTTGTAGTCTGAGAATAACTACAAACAGAAATGACAACTAAAGAATTCGTCAAATGGGTCCTGGCCGTCCTCTGCGGTTTATTCGTATGGGGAATCGTAAAAGCCGTCTTTTTCATCATGATGATTGGTTCTGTCGGAGCATCGGCTTCTGCCACAGGCAGTTCTGCACCAGCTCTTCCCAAGGAAGGCGTACTGGAAATGGACATGAGCAAACTGGTCATAAGCGAGCAGTCAACCGAATCCATGCCGACATTGTCTCTGAGTTCCCTGAGCAGTGCCTCCTTCACCGAGAACATAGGCCTCTATGATGCGGTGAGGGCCATCCATAAGGCTGCGGAAGATCCGGGGGTCAAGCTAATCCTCCTCAAGACGGACAACATCGCCAGCGACATCACCACTGTCAGTGATGTCAGGAAGGCCCTTACTGATTTCAGGAAAAGCGGGAAGGCTGTCGTGGCCTACGGAGAGGCTTTCACTTCGGGAAGCTACTATCTCGCATCGATAGCTGACAAGATCTACACTACCAGCCACCATGGCGGGAACAATTTCATGCTCGGCCTGAGCGGGAGGATGATTTTCCTCCGCGACCTGCTCGACAAACTTGGAGTGAACTACCAGCTCATACGCCACGGCAAATACAAGAGCGCCGGCGAGATGTACGTCAACAATGCGGCCAGTCCTGAAAACATGGAGCAGAACCAGGTCATGATCGATTCAATGTGGGAGACCATCGCTAAGGAAACCGCCGAAGCCAGGGGCATCAGCGTGGATTCCCTGAATTTCTTCATAGACAACCTTTCCATCAATTTCCCGGAAGACATGCTGAAGCATAACCTGGCTGACGAAGTCCTCTCCGTCGAGGGCTACAAGGACAAGATGGCCTCGCTTGCCGGAAAAGAGAAGTTCAAGGATGTCAAGTTCTTCAGCCTGAAAGCCTATGCAGATGCCAAGGTCAAGGCGAACACTGCGGCGAAGAAGAAGATAGCCGTGATCTATGCCAACGGCAACATAGTTGAAGAAGACGATCCCAACAACATCTCCGGCAACCGTTTCGCTTCCATAATCTCCAAGGTCAGGGCAGACTCCTCAGTGAAAGCCGTAGTCCTGAGGGTCAATTCCCCCGGAGGCACCGTCCTTGCCGCAAGCAAGATCAAGGAAGAGATCGATCTCACCAGGGAAGTCAAGCCCGTGGTTGCCTCCTACGGCAGCTATGCCGCTTCGGGCGGTTACTGGATTTCCAACAGCTGCGACCAGATCTTCTCCGGAGCGACCACTCTGACCGGTTCCATCGGATGCTTCTCCGCCATCCCTGAATTCGGCAAGACCGTCAAGGACATCGCACATGTCAACATCACCCCTGTCAAATCGCACAAGCATTCCGACATGCTTTCCCTCATGAGACCTTTCGACGCAGAAGAGACCGCATCGATGCAGGCCTACGTGGATGACATCTACACCAATTTCGTGAATATCGTTGCCCAGGGGCGCGACATGACCTACGAAAGCGTGGACGAAATCGCCCAAGGTAGGGTCTGGACAGGTGCCGACGCTTTGAAGATCGGACTGGTCGATGAGATCGGTACTCTCGAGGATGCCATCGCATGCGCTGCCTCAATGGGAGGCGACCCCGACGTTTCAGCCTGGAATGTTGAAGGCTATCCGAAGCCCCTTACCTTCTTCCAGCAGATCATGAACCAGATGGGAATGGGCGACCAGACCGGTGAAGTGGTTGAGAATATCCTTGAAGGTACTCCTCTCGAAGGTGTTGCCAAAGCCCTGCTAGATTGGCAGAGGACATGGGCAAAGGGCAACGGACAACTCGTGTTCGCAAGACTCCCCTTCGAAATTGAAATCAAATAAGCCGGACCCTTACGCACCTGTCTCCCTGTGAGACGGCGACGGATTCATCAATCCTGTAGCCTACAAGTGCGACAACATGAGAGCCTTCGCCAGAAATGACGAGGGCTTCTTCTTTTTCCCTGGAAGAGAACTTCAGGTCCACGAACATGTCGCTAAGTTTCTTTCGACGCCCCTCCATCCCCAAAGGACGGATCCAGTCGCCAGGAAGCCAGGTCCTTATCCTTATAGGGAAATCCAGATTGGCCACTATGGTACCTTCAGGTTGCCTCAAGGAGCCGGCGACGAACTCTTCGACCAAGAATCTGACCCCTTTCACTGAATATTCCCCCGGACCCTCGATGATTACCTCGTTCCCGGCTTCGCTCCCAGAGGCAGGATCCATCGGAAGCGCAGTCACTTCGATGGAATGGCTGGAAGTCGTAGCAACATGGCTCCCGGAAAGGAACCTCCGCCCGCTGAAGGTGGATCCGTTGCGAAGGAGCCCTGTCAGATCTTCCACGACAGGCTGGTTGAAGCCATAAGGCTCGAGTATGCGGTACAACAGGTACTCCCAGTGAGGAATACTCAAAAGCCTCTCTTTGTCAATGGTCAAGGTATCCCCGGAAAAGGAGCAGGCTGCCAAGGCATTGACGGCCACGAAATCATCTACGATTTCCTGGGCTTGCGCAAAACGGTGCATATCTCCCTGAAGTGTTCCAAGGAAAGACGGATTGACCCTCATCAGGAGCGGGAAGACTTCATTTCGGAGCAAGTTCCGTTTGTAAGCGGAGTCGGAATTAGTACTGTCTTCGCGCCATCCGATGGAATGGGCGGCAGCATATTCACGGATCTCCTCCCTCGTGAAACCAAGGAGAGGACGGATCAGCAACGCATCGGAAGTTCCAGCAAGGCAGGAGGATTCCTTCATTCCGCATATTCCCTTAAGCCCCGTCCCGCGAAGAAGATTCAGGAAAAGGGTTTCGGCATTGTCATTGGCATTATGAGCCGTGGCAAGGTACCGGCAACCTTGTTCCTCACATAAAGAAGCAAACCAGGAATACCTGAGTTCCCTGGCTGCCATCTCTATGCTCAGGCCATGCGATGAAGCATGTCCGGAGGTGTCAAAGTCAGCCTCGAAGAATGGAATCCCCTGTCCTTCAGCCCATTCGCGGACGAACGAGGCATCGCCGTCGCTCTCATCTCCTCTCAGATGGAAATTGCAGTGGGCGATGAGAAGGCGGGGAGTAAGGGCAGACCTTAAGAAAAGGTCCGCCATCACCATCGAGTCGATCCCTCCGCTTACCGCAAGAAGGACCGCCTCTCCTTTACCGGGAAGCAGTCCGCAAAGACATTTGTCAAAACGGGCCTGCAACATCCGAGGGATTTACTTCTTGTTGGAGAAGGAATATGTGAAGCCGAACTGCAGGAATTCTTTCAGCTGGACGGTCTTGTGCCCGTTGGGGAACTTTTCGGGATCGACGATCAGGATGTTGTCGTCGTAGATAAGGTTCGTAGTCAGGTTGAGCGAGAAGAACTTGTTCAACCTCCAGATCATCGTGTTATCCCAGTTCACACGCCAGTTGAGCGGATTCTTGAGATAATTCGAGAAGAGGATAAGGTTGCTGTTTACATCCAACTTGTTGTTGACCTTGAACTTCACATTCGTGGTGAGCTGGGCTCCAAGTGCAAAAGTCAGAGGCTTGTAGTAGTTACCGGTAATGAAATAGATACCGGCTTCATCCTTGGCATCCGGATAGGTGGCAGCATCCTCGTATTTGTGCTTCCTGGCCATACCATAGTTCTTCCTGAGTTTCTCGTTGCCCACGATGGTCGTACTTCCGGTCAAGGGGGCGAAGTTGACGGTGAGCCACTTGTTGGGGACCCACGCGATACCAAGTCCCAGGGTGACATAGGCCGGTGAGAGGAAACCTGACTTCAAGACCCTGGCATCTCTCCACTGTTTGGGAGTCG
>CADBMD010000100.1 GCA_902795735.1 uncultured Bacteroidia bacterium | reverse complement strand
TTGAGCAAGGAGGTTCTCTCCCCGATCAACCTATTGGTTATTAGTTTTAGTGTTATTAATTATGTGGTTAGAGTGAGGGTCCACGCGGGATGCGTCGACGCTCATTTTTTTTGTTCCCCTAAGTTGCTAATTATGCCTGTTTCTTTGATTCAAGTTTGTTCACGAGGGTGATAAGCAGACTGCCGAAGATTCCGGCACAAAGAGAGCCCATCAGTACGGCTACCTTTCCCATGTCCCGGAGCCTTGCCATGACCTCAGGAGCCTGGTCGCCGAAAGACAAAGTGTCCACGAAGATTGACATCGTGAAGCCTATACCTCCCAAACAGGCCACAGCAATGAGCATTTTCCAAGAAGCCTTAGCCGGCATTTCGCCAGCATGCAGCTTGACCGCGATGAAGCTTGCGAGTGAGATTCCAAGAGGTTTCCCAACCAGCAGCCCAAGGAATATTCCCATGCTTACACCACCCAAGGCAGGGTCGAATTTGAACACATTGAAATAGGAAAGATCCGGGATTTCGACCCCGGCATTGGCCAAGGCAAAAAGAGGCATGATTAGGAAATTCACCCACGGCCCCATTGCATGCTCTAGCCTGTAGCTCATAGGGATTGCACCCTTTGAGATGACACTCATCCGCCTGAGGCAATGCCTCTGCGGCCCGTTAGGGAATTCGGCCGAAGTAGAAGCTATTCCATTGTATTCATTGAGCCTCTGCAGGTACTGCACCCTCTTACGATGGTAGTAGGCTTCGTTGTAGCGAGGAGTCATCGGGACCAGGAAGGCCATGACCACTCCCGACATGGTCGAGTGTATCCCTGAATAGTAGAAAAGCGCCCAGATCACCATTGCCGGAATGAAGTAGAACCAGCCTCTCTTCTCCCCCAGTTTGTTCATTATCAAAATACCTATGATCAGGACGACCGCTATGCTTAGAAGCCCCAGGTTGATGGACCCTCCGTAGAACAAAGCCACGACCAGGATTGCAATCAGGTCATCGGCTATTGCCAACGCAGTCAGGAAGACTTTCAGTGAAACAGGAACCTTGTCTCCAAGGATCGAAAGGATGCCGACGGCAAAGGCAATGTCGGTAGCGGTCGGGATTCCCCAGCCGGAAGCGGCGGCGGTTCCGTGGTTTACGGTAAAGAATATGAGAGCTGGAGCGATCACTCCTCCGAATGCAGCGATTACCGGCATCAATGCTTTCTTTACGCTGGAAAGTTCTCCATTCTTCATCTCACGCCGGATTTCGAGACCGACGGTGAAGAAGAAGATGGTCATCAGGATGTCGTTGATGAAGCTTTCAACCGTCATCCCCTTAGGGAACATTATGGCTTTGCCTTCAGGGCCCTTGAAAAAGAGAGAGAACTGGGTTTCCAGCAGGTTGTGATAGAAATCCTTGGTAAAAGGAAGGTTTGCCAGGAGCATGGCCACCACCACGCAGGAGAGCAGGATAACGCCCTGAGCCCATGGCTGGTTGGAGAATTTACGTCTGCGGTGGTCGAAGTTTCTGATACCCTTAGTCCATGTGTAGATTGGAAAAAGTCTCATGATAGATAATCAATTATCCAAATAGGTAAGTACGTTGTTTTTCAGTCAATGTGTCTATGGTTATGCCCCAGCTTTCAAGTTTGCGCCTGGCAACCTCACGGTCTATGCTGGCAGGGACATTGTTCAGCATGTTTCCGGCCGACCTTTGAAGGGTCCCCCGGTTGTCTGCAAGGTATTTGGCACTCAGGGACTGGATAGCGAAAGACATGTCCATTATTTCTGCAGGGTGGCCGTCTCCTGCAGCCAGGTTGACAAGGCGTCCTTCAGCAAGGATGTAGATCCTCTTTCCTTCGGGCAGCTCATATTGCATTATGTTTCCCCTGGCAGGTTTCTGGGAAACAGCCATTTCCTTCAGCCTGGCCACCGCAACTTCACAGTCGAAGTGCCCAGCGTTGCAGCAGATGGCCCCATCCTTCATCTTGAGGAAATGCCGTTCCGTGATCACGTCTTCGCATCCGGTGACGGTAACGAAGATGTCACCGATTCCAGAGGCATCATCCATGCTCATGACTCGGAAACCATCCATGACGGCTTCCATAGCCTTGATGGGATCGACTTCTGTGACGATGACCCTGGCACCCATGCCCTTGGCTCTCATGGCCACGCCTTTCCCGCACCAGCCATAACCAGCCACTACGACATCTTTTCCGGCCACGATCAGGTTGGTGGTCCTGTTGATGCCGTCCCAGACAGACTGTCCGGTACCGTAGCGGTTGTCGAAGAGATGCTTGCAGTCGGCGTCGTTGACCAGCATCATCGGGAAGAGCAGTTTCTTTTCACGGTTCATCGTCTCCAGCCTGAGGATTCCGGTAGTGGTCTCTTCACAGCCGCCGATAACCCCTGGAATCAATTCCGGATAGTTTTCATGGATCATCGAGACGAGGTCTCCGCCATCGTCGATTATGATGTTGGGGCCCGCTTCAATCACTCGGCGGATGCCTTTTTCGTATTCCTCCGGAGAAGCATCATGGACGGCGAAGACGTTCAGACCTTCATGGACAAGGGCGGCAGCCACATCGTCCTGCGTCGAAAGCGGATTGCTTCCGGTTATGAACATCTCGGCTCCTCCTTCTGAGAGGACCTCGCACAGATGTGCAGTCTTTGCTTCCAGATGGACGGACAGCGCTATCTTGAGTCCTTTGAAGGGTTTGGTTTCCTTGAATTCCTTCTCAAGTCCTTCAAGAAGAGGCATGTGGTGTCTTACCCAGCTGATCTTCAGCTCTCCGCTCTCCCAAAGTCCAGGGTTGCGTATTTCGCTTCTTACGGCCATATTCATCAATAATAATTCGCAAAGATAGCCAATTAATAGGATGAATATGGCTAAAAAACACTAATTTTGTCAATCATTAAAGATTAACGAAATGGGATTATTGGATGGAAAAGTCGCCCTTGTGACGGGCGCAGCAAGAGGAATCGGGAAAGCAATCGCGCTTAAGTTCGCCTCCGAAGGTGCAGACGTTGCATTTACCGACCTGGTTATCAACGAGGCTGCCGAGCAGACAATCAAGGAACTTGAGGCCTTCGGCCACAAGGTCAAGGGTTACGCTTCGAATGCTGCTGATTTTGAGCAGACTCATGCAGTCGTCGAACAGATAGTTGCAGATTTCGGCCGTGTGGACATCCTGGTCAACAACGCAGGTATCACCAAGGACGGTCTCATGCTCAGGATGACAGAGCAGCAGTGGGATGCCGTAATAGGTGTCAACCTTAAGTCTGCATTCAATTTCATCCATGCACTTACCCCTGTCATGGCTCGCCAGAGGGGAGGAAGCATCATCAACATGTCTTCCGTCGTGGGTGTGTCTGGAAATGCCGGCCAATGCAACTATTCCGCTTCAAAGGCTGGAATGATAGGACTTGCCAAGTCCATAGCAAAGGAAATGGGTCCCCGTGGGATCAGGGCTAACTGCATAGCTCCCGGATTCATCATCTCAGACATGACGAACGCTCTTCCGCAGGATGTACGTGACGCTTGGACGAAGCAGATCCCCCTGCGTCGCGGCGGTACTCCCGAGGATGTGGCCAACGTTGCCCTCTTCCTCGCCAGCGACCTATCCAGCTATGTAAGCGGACAGGTTATCCATTGCTGCGGAGCAATGAATTGCTAAACAGGTATTCTGTGACTTCAGGCAGCAAGCCGCAACGGTGAAGAACGTCTATGCTTGTGAACCTGCTTCGCATGAATGGAATGCCCCGGAAAGTCTCTTTCAGCCTCTCCCGGCTTATTCCTATCTGCTCAGGTTCATAAGGCGCGCCGACGGCAATCAGCTTTTCCTTAAGCTCCCCGAACGGATAGATCTGCTCTCGGATGGCATCCTTGAGGGTCGGCCAGGCCTTCTTCAAAGCGCGGACCTGCCTTGCTACTTCTTCCGGTTGTGAATATTTGGCCCTTGTTTCGGCAAGGGCCCTTTCTTTGTGGGCGGGTTTGGATGCAAATATTTCAGCGATTTGCTTTTCAAGTTCTTGCAGGGAAGGCCAGTTACGGGCACAGGCCTCTTCGTCGATGGAAGGAACGTCGTAGCCAAGCAGGAATTCCAGGCAGGCCGTAGAGACCAATGTGCCTATTCCAACCTTGAACCCATGGGAAACATGTTTGCCATCCTGGCAGAGATTGTCCATGTCCCAGTAATGGCTGAACTGGTGTTCCATTCCGGAGGCTGGCCGGCTTGACTGTAGTGCCTGCATGGCGAAGCCGCTCATGATCAACCCTTCCGCAAGTTTTTCGGTTGCCTTTTCATCCCGCGCAGCAATTGCTGCAGGATCGGCAAGGGTGTCCCTCAGTCCGTCTTGGACCAATGAATATGAGAATTCGTCTATAGGCTCGACTCCTGCCGCATCCGCCAGCATCCAGTCTGCCCCTGCCGGTATCTTTGCGATCAAGTCAGCGTAGCCAGAGGCGGACATTCCTTCCGGAGCCTGGATGGCGAATGTCGGGTCGAAAATCATTCCAAGGGGTGCCGGACAATTGAACGTCTGTTTGTTGCCGTCTTTGGAGACGGAAGCCCCATAGGCAGTGTATCCATCCATGGATGCGGCCGTTCCTACAATAATGTACCTTCTCCCAAGATGGGCAGAAGCAAGTTTGGTAAGGTCGTTGATCACTCCGGAACCGACGGCTACGGCTGTCGCCCCTGTCGACTCAAGGCACTTTTGAAGGCGCTCCAGGAACCCCCATTCTGCAAAAAGGTCTGGTTCATCGAAGATGAAGGGATCGTGAGTGTGGATCTTGCTGTCCCTGAGCAGCAGGTCCGCCTGTTTCCCGGCTACGTTCCAGGTGTTGACATCTGCAACTACTATCGCTTCCGAATCACCGAACAATTCACGGAACATCTTTGGAAGTTCTGCGAGGGATCCGTGTCCGATTACCAAGGCCTTTGTGTCGGTGGCCTTCTCCAATGCTCTCTGTATTTTGTCCATAACACAAATTTAGCACAAAATAATTGTCTTTTTAAAGAATAAACTGCGTATCTTTATGCATACAGAAACGAATAATAACCAAGTTTAATTCTAAAACTGAACGATAATGAGACGATTTTTCCCTGGCATTATGACTTTTGTCGCACTGATGGCTGCCGCATTGGTTTCCGTATCACTCTATGCCCAGAATGAACCTGCTCCGGGCGAAGGCTCCCGTCTGCTGGCCCATCGCGGCGGACGAGCTGAAACCGACGAGAACACTCTTGAGGCTTTCCAGCATGCTTTTGACAGCGGGTGCTGGGCTCTTGAGACAGATATCCGTTTCACCAAGGACAAGGAACTTGTCATCTTGCACGACGGTAATTTCAAGCGCATGTGCGGGATTGACCGTGCTCCCGAAGACATGACCGCCAAGGAGATAAAAGAACTTCGTACCAAGGACGGCCACAAGATACCTTTCCTGAAGGACCTTGTAGATCTTCTCAAGAAATATGACGGAGCCTATGTCGAGTTTGAACTCAAGTGTTCTGACTTAGAGCGCTATCCTATGCCCGTGTTGAAAGAGTACCTGGACAAGATCGCCAAGCTGGTCTATTCCTCGAAACCGTCCAAGTCGACCTATCTGATGACCAGTTTCGACACCAGGGCCATGCGTTATCTTGGGATCGCACATCCCGAGGCAGACATCATGTTGATTACCGGCGATCCTTGCACTCCTACCACGATTGCAATTGCCAAGTCCTTGGGTGTCAAGAGGATTGCCTGCAGGCTGGGAGGTTCGTCGAAAGACAACCTGGCAGCAGCGCACAAAGATGGGATCAGGATCAACTTATGGCCGACTGCCGCCGTGGAAGACATCCATCTGGCTTACCTGCTCGGAGCTGACTACATCTGCTCTGACATCCCCGCCGAGGGTGTCAGGTACATAAAAGAAAACAAGCTTCCGGTAATTACCAAGCCTTAACGGAATTCCTCATAGCCGGGCATTCCCAATCCGGCTATGAACTCCTTGAACTGCTTGTCGTCTCGCGGGCAGATGAGGAGCGCATCGTCTGTGTCGATCACGAGAAAGTCTTTCAATCCCTTGATGGCATAGACCTTTCTTTTGTTCTCCGTGATGACAAGGTTGTCACTGTCTTCATTGAAGAGGTTTTTATCCGCGTTGGAGACGTTGCCCTTTTCATCTTTCACAAGGACAGCCTTGAACAAGGAGTTCCAGCTGTCGATGTCGGACCATCCGAATTTCCCGGGATACAGCCATGCCCTGTCGGTCTTTTCCATGACTCCGTAGTCAATGGAAATCTTAGGGCAGTCTGAATATGCTTTCTGCAGCTGGATCCTCCATTCATGACCGTCAAAGTCGACACCCTTGATGGCAGACATCACGTCAGGAAGGTATTTTTCCAACTCTTCAATGATGACAGATGCTTTCCAGGCGAAAATACCCGAGTTCCAGAAGAATTCACCGCTCTTGCAGAACACTTCGGCCAGGGTCTTGTCAGGTTTCTCCGTAAAGGTCTTGACTTTGACAGGCTTGTCTGACTGTGCCGCAGCCTTCCCCCCTGTGACCTGGATGTAACCGTAACCCGTGTCCGGACCGGTGGGAGGAATCCCCATGGTCATCAAGACATCATACTTTTCTGCATATTCAATGATTTCTTCGGTTGCCTTTATGAATGATGTTTCTTCAGTGATGATGTGGTCCGCAGGGGTGACGACGATGGTGGCTTCAGGATTCCGGCGGAGGATATCAAGGGCTGAGAAGGCAATGCAAGGGGCTGTGTTCCTGCTATAGGGCTCCAGAAGAAGATTCGCCTGTGGGAGTTCCGGTATCTGCTCCCTCACCAGTTCCCCGAATTTTTCAAGCGTCACGACCAGGATGTTCTCTTGAGGGACGATCCTGCAGAACCGGTCGTAAGTCATCCTGATGAAGGATTTTCCGGTGCTGGCAATGTCCAGGAACTGTTTAGGCCTTGATTCTCTGCTTATCGGCCAGAAGTGGTTGGCACTTCCTCCGGCCATGATTACGCAATAGTGATTATCGTTCATATATGTGGTTCAACTTATCATCTACAAATATAGTGGAATAAATGCTTCGGGGAACCATTCCACTTTCTCTTCTTCTCCCTTGAACGAAACAGCCACGACATCGAAGAACACTTCCTGGCATCCGCTGACTCCAAGGTCCTTTGAGCTGTTGAGGTACCTGAGAGCCGCCGCGGCGATCTTCTTCTGTTTCATCGCAGTCACATTCTCTTCCGGCGATGCTGCCATGGGTTCCACCCGGCTCTTAACCTCCACAAAATGCAAGCCGTTCTTGTCTTTGGAAATAATGTCTATTTCCAGATGTCCGGCCCTGTAGTTCCTCCGCACGATCCGGTGGCCAAGCTGCTCCAGGAACTTGCATGCTATGTCTTCGCCTCTTTTCCCCAGCCGCATCCTGGCGGTAGGACCATTCTTCAATGTTTCCATAGTTCTCAGTTACATGTTTTCAAGGCAAATATACATATTTTATGTATATTTACTTGCCATGAAAACCACACGCAAATTACTTGTTGCCCAGGCATTGCTCTCCTCCCTGGCCTTGTGCCTGGCCTGCTCTCCGGCATGGGAAGCGGCATCTTCGAACGACAGCTATCCAAAAGCTAAGGGAATTGTCCGCCTGGTCCAGTACAACGTCGGAGTCTTCTCAAAAGAGATTGACAACAGCATTCCGATGGTCGCCGCCATGATGAAAGAGATCGGAGCGGATGCAGTCTCCCTAAACGAGCTGGACAGCTGCAACACCCGTCACACCAACGACCAGCTTAAGGATTTCGCAAAGGCAATGGGAATATGGAACCATCACTACAGCCGGGCCATGGCCTACCGCGAAGGTGCCTACGGCGTCGGAATAACCGTACCTGTCAGGATCCTCGACAGTTTCACCATCCCTCTTCCTAAAGGCTCCGGATCAGAACCAAGGGCTTGCTGCGTCGTAGAGACAAGGCACTATGTCCTTGCTTCCACTCACCTGGATTATGTCCATGAACCTTCTATTGTCGCACAGGCCAGGACTATTAACGAAGTCCTTGTCTCGAGGTACGGGAGATCCGGTAAGCCAGTATTCCTTTGCGGGGACATGAATTCCGTGCCCGGAAGCGATGTCATGGACGAACTCAAGAAAGAATGGGTTGTCCTGTCTTGCGAAAAGGCCACATATCCGGCCAACGGGCCGCGCGAATGCATCGATTACATCCTGGCATTGAAGAACGGAGCAAAGTACTGGGTCGTCGGCTCTGATGTTCCGGTTTCGTTCAGAGAAGGAGACGTGAGCGTTGCATCGGACCATCTTCCCATCTTCGTGGATGTGAAACTCTGAACCTGAAGTTGCCATATTCAGGGCTTTTTATTAAATTAGCAAGTCGTACGCGACTGCGTCGGCTTGTTAGAAGTATTTGTTTCTAGTAACTATATAATTATGGCACAATCCAGAAGAGATTTTATCAAGAAAGCCGGCTTGGGCATTGGCGCCTTGACCATCCTTCCACGCGAAGTGTTCGGCAAGATGGGCGATCCCTCAAGCAAGTTCGTTGCTCCGAGCGACCAGATGACCAGAGGAATCATCGGCGTCGGAGGCATCGGCATGAGCAACCTTCATTTCGTCAGCGATGAGCGCTGCCGCCTCGTGGCAGTCTGCGATGTCGACCAGAAGCATCTTGACAATGCCTTGCAGAGAGGACAGGAAAGATTCGGGACAAAGCTCCAGTCCTACCATGACTGGAGAGACCTTGTCCATGATCCCAACGTGGACATCGTCCACATTGCGACTCCGTCCCATTGGCATGGTCTCATGGCAGTGGAATCGGCGAAGGCAGGGAAAGACATTTTCTGCGAAAAACCGATGACAAGGACTATCGGTGAAGGCAAGAAGGTCGTTGAGGCTGTCAACAAGTACGGAAGCATCTTCCGTCTTGACACATGGTTCCGTTTCAAGGACACGTTCTATGGTCTGGGAACCACAGTCGAACCTCTCAAGAAACTGGTTGACAGCGGCCTCCTGGGCTGGCCTCTCACCGTCAGGATCTCCGGAGCGACCGGGTTCGCCTGGAAGTTCTTCTGGACAGGCAAGGAGAACCTTGAGCCCCAGCCTGTCCCCAAGGAGCTGGACTATGACATGTGGCTTGGACCTGCGCCGGTGAAGCCTTATCATCCTCACCGTGTCCACCAAAGCTTCAGGGGCTACTGGGACTATGAGTCCGGCGGACTCGGCGACATGGGCCAGCATTACATCGACCCTGTACAGTATTTCCTCGGAAAAGACGACACCTTCCCTGTGAAGGTCGAAGTCGATGCCCCTCAGCAGCATCCTGATGCCGTAGGAATATGGAGAAGCATAACCTACACCTATGCTGATGGCTGCAAGATCATCCTCGAAGGTGAAGGCTTCGAGAGCTCCGGAAAGGTCCCTTACATCGAGGGCCCGAACGGAAAGGTCTACAAGGGCTTCGAATGCACGATACCGAATGTCCAGGACATCATCAACGAACTTCCCGATCCGGAACCTCGCCACACCGATTTCCTAGACTGCGTGAAAACCCGCCAGAAGTTCGCCCTTGCTGAAGAGAACGGCCATCACAGCTGTACCATCGTCAACATGGGCTCATGCGCCCTGCGTCTGGGCCGTACCCTCAATTTCGATCCGGAAAAGCAGCTGTTCATCGGTGACGATGCTGCCAACTTGCTCATCAACCAGCCTATGCGCGCTCCCTGGTCAATTTAAATCCTGAAGAACAATGAAGAAATTATATTCCATACTCATTCTCCTCTGCCTGGCCTTTTCACTTCATGCACAGGATGCAAGACAGAGGACGGTACAGACCATAGTGGCCGACGTGCTGGCGGCGATGCCTGCCCAGAACAGCGCCGATTTCGAGGCCCAGATCGGAGACCTTGCCGCCGCCGCACCTCAGTCCGTAGTGGAAGTGGCAGCCCTTCTCAAGCCGGCCGGAGCCGGAGTCAAGAACGCCATCTATGAATATGCCCTCATGGGTCTCGTGGACTATGTCAACAACCCGGCGCACACGGCCAAGAAGGCTGATGTCCTGAAAGGCCTCCAGCAGGCAGCTGCGGCTTGCAGTGATCCCACCAACAAGGAATTGCTGACATCCATCCAAAGGCTTCTCGGCGACTATGTCGCTCCCGAACCCGAACCAGCCCTTTCGCTCAAGGATGCCAAGGCTCTCCTGAAATCAGGAGCCACCCATGAGAAATGCCTTGCCGCAGACGCCATCATGAAGGCGGATCCTGCAAAGGCCTGGAAGACGGTTGCCTCTGCTCTCAAGAGCGACAACAAGATATTCAGGAACTCCGTGATAAGCAATGCCACCAAGATCGTCGGTACTTCCACACTGGTTCCTCTTTTCACCAGCAAGTTCAAGAAACTCACTCCCGATGCAAAGGTGGATGTCCTCAACTGGTTCGGCAACAACAAGATTTCATCTGTCGCCAACCTTGTCAACTCTGCCATAGGCGATGGCGGTGAAATCGCCAAGGCTGCGATTGCCGCTGCCGGAAAGATCGGAGGAAACAACGCTGCAGACGCCCTTATCGGACAGCTCGGCGGAGAGAACGGAGCAGATGCCCTCGTGGCCCTGAAATCTTTCAAGGGAGACATCAAGGGCAAGGTTGCACAAGCCCTGGCAGCAAAACTTGCTGAAGGGACTGACAAAGCGGCCATCGCCAACCTGGTGAGCCTTGCTGCGGCAAGGAAGATGAAAGATGCCGCCCCTTCTGTCTATTCGATGATCGGTTCTTCCGACAAGGAACTCTCAGGCCTGGGTACCAGCCTCCTTTCAAACTTTGTCGGGACAGGCGATATCGCCAAGGTCGGAAGCCTGCTTGACGGCGCCAAGGGAGATGCCGGCAAATATTCAGAAGCCCTGAAGGCCGCGATCCACACCCTTGCTCCGAAGGACCAGTATTCACAGGTCAGCAACTTGATGAAGGCCGCAAAGAATCCTGAGGCTTTCTATCCGGTCCTTGCTTCTACAGGAACCGACGAGGCTGTCGCAGACCTTGAGAAGGCTTGCAGCAACGGCAGTGCGGCCGCTCTTGAAGGACTTACCGCCATTGACAACTTCAAGGCTGCTCCCATCCTCCTCAAGGCAGCCAAGGCCAACCCAGCCAACATCGCCAAGGTCCTGCCTCGCTTCATATCCCTTGTCAACACCTATGAAGGCAACCTTGACAAGAAACGTGCGGACCTCGGGGAAGCCCTGGCACTCGCCAACACCAAAGACCTGAAGGTCAATGCTCTCAGCGCCCTGGCCAACGTCCCTACGATGAAGGCTTTCCTCCTTGCCGGAAAATACCTTGATGACAAGGATGCCGCCTACACAGCCGCCGGAGCGGTAAAGAACATCGCCTCCAAGTCGAAGGAAGAGATCAACTACAACGACTTCAAGGCAAATCTCGAAAAGGCTGCCCAGATCTTCAAGGCAGCCGGCGGAGCCGACGACGGCTATGCAGTGGACGAAATCAACCAGATCCTTTCAAAGGCAGAACCGTTCAAGGTTTCCCAGCTCACCGCAGAAGAGAAGAAGCAGGGATTCGAGATGCTTTTCGACGGGACCAACCTTGACAAATGGCAGGGAGACCTGGAAGGATATATTCCCGTCAACGGAGCGATCTATGTCAGCGCCAATTACGGCAGCACCGGGAATCTCTACACCAAGAAAGAGTACCGTAATTTCGTGTACCGTTTCGAATTCTGCTTCCTCAGGGAAGGTGTCAACAACGGTGTCGGTGTCAGGACTCCGATGGGAGTCGATGCCGCCTATGACGGAATGTGCGAGGTTCAGATCCTCGACCATGACGCTCCCATGTACGCCAACCTTCGTGAATACCAGGTCCATGGTTCGGTCTATGGCGTGATCCCCGCCAAGAGGATCGTCCACAAGCCGCTTGGAGAATGGAGCACTGAAGAGATCCGCGTTGAAGGCGACCGTATCAAGGTGACGGTGAACGGACAGGTTATCGTGGATGGCAACATCCGTACCGCCTGCAAGGGCCACAATGTGGCTCCGAAGGGTGAGAATGAGAATCCTTACACCGTCGACCACCGCAACCATCCCGGAATGTTCAACCGCAAGGGATTCATCTCTTTCTGCGGCCATGGAGAAGGTCTGAAGATCCGCAATGTCAGGATCCTGGACCTTGGAGACAAGAAATAACACAATACTGATGATGAGAAGGCTTATCGCCTCCGCCCTTATCCTGCTCGCGGGCTTCTCGGCCTACGGGCAGGATTTGTATGGAGGGTTCCAGGATCCTCCGGCATCCTCAAGGCCTCTTGTATGGTGGCATTGGATGAACGGAAACATAACCCCGGAGGGCTTGAGGAAGGATATCCAATGGATGGACCGTAACGGCATCGTGGGATTCCACATCTTCGATGCTAATTTCAGTACACCACAGGTGGTTCCTGAAAGGCTGGAATACATGTCCGAGCCTTGGAAGAAGGCCTACCGTTCCGCCCTTTCCCTTGCGGATTCGTTGGGGATGGAGGTGACTATAGCCAGCTCACCCGGATTCAGCGCGACAGGCGGCCCCTGGGTCGAACCGCGGGACGGCATGAAGAAACTTGTGTGGAGGACAGTTGATGTGTCCGGCGGCAAGGTTGAGGTAGGGCTTCCGGAGCCATTCACTGCAAGCGGGGCTTTCGCCAACCTTGGTTCTACAGACAGATGGTCTTATTACGAAGACATCGCCGTCATAGCAGTCAGGCTTCCTGAGGCTTTGGTGGACATCGCAGCCTCTGGCGCCGTGGTGACTTCCAGTGGCGGATCCTTCACTGCGGCCCAGCTCAACAACGGAGACCTGGCTGACAACATTGACATTGAAGCTGATGCATCCGGAGACAAGTGGATCCAGTACACCTTCCCGGAGCCCATAACAGTCAAAGCAGTCAGTTTTGTCGTCGAGAGTCCCAGGAACATGCGTCACAACATGCCCTTGGTCTGCAAGGACTCCCTCCAGGTCAGCGATGACGGTGTCAATTTCCGTACGGTTGCAGGCCTTCCTACAGGGAGCACCCGTTTCGAGACCTTCGACATAAGTCCTGTTACCTCAAGATATTTCCGTTTCAAGATAGGCAAATCCAGGAAATCCGTCGCGGAACTTGAACTCCACACCGTTACAAGGGTCGACCATGCCGAAGAGAAGGCTGGTTTCGGAGGGGCTTTCGACCTTTACGACTATCCTACACCGGACGCTCCTTCATCAGATGTAGTTACCGAAGTTCTCGACATCACAAGCTGCTTCAGCAAGGGGGTGCTCAGCTGGACGGTACCGGAAGGCCGATGGAGGATATTCCGCTTCGGAGCATCCCTGACAGGGAAGACGAACCATCCTGCTTCACCGGAAGCGACGGGACTGGAAGTCGACAAACTGTCCCCTGAACCGTGGAAGAGATATTTCCGGAATTATCTTGACTTGTACAAGGAAGCTTCCGGAAAGTATTTCGGCAGCAAAGGAGTTCGTTTCATCCTGAACGACAGCTACGAAGCCGAATCAGAGACATGGACAGGCATCCTTCCTGAAGAATTCCGCTCCAGAAGGGGCTACGACCTCCTACCTTGGCT
>CADBMD010000099.1 GCA_902795735.1 uncultured Bacteroidia bacterium | reverse complement strand
GCATCGCCGGCCTTGTAGGGCTGTCCAACCTGTGCACCGCCAACAACACCATCGCCATACTTTCTACCGGCCAGATAGCTAAGGACATAACGTCCCGCTACGGACTGGATCCTCGGAAAACGGCTTCCATCCTTGACACCTTCTCATGTGTCGTCCAGGGACTTATCCCCTATGGAGCCCAGCTGCTCATGGCGTCCGGATTCACCGGCCTTCCAGCAACCAGGATCATCCCTTTCCTCTACTACCCTCTCGTACTCCTGGGGGTAGCATGCCTTTCCATCATTTTCAGGTTCCCGAAACATCTATCACATTAACCAATAACACTTGCCAGCCTTGAAAAAGAATTTCCACCTGTCGCTCCTTCCGCGAATCTTGATTGCCATCGTACTCGGCATCGTTTTCGGTCTCTTCCTGCCGAGGTCAGTCGTTCGCCTGTTCGTCACATTCAACGGCATATTCAGCAATTTCCTCCAGTTCCTGATTCCGCTGATAATCATCGGCCTGGTGACACCAGCCATCTCCGACATCGGGAAAGGAGCCGGGAAACTGCTGCTAATCACCGTTGCAATCGCCTACTGCGACACTGTGTTTTCCGGCCTACTGTCCTACGGGACAAGCGTAACCGTCTTTCCAAAGCTCATCGGGAACTCCAGTGCCGAGGCCGTAGCGGAATTCGAGTCGATCGAACCCTATTTCACCATCCAGATACCAGCCATGGTGGATGTCATGTCCGCTCTGGTACTGGCATTCACCCTGGGCCTTGGCATGGCTTTCTTCGGCTCTCCGCAGCTCAAGAAGGTAGCAGAAGAATTCAAGGATATCATAGTCAAGACTATCGAAGTTGTCATCATCCCCCTGCTTCCAATCTACATCTTCGGCATATTCCTTGGCATGACCCACACCGGCCAGGCACTGCAAGTCATCAAGGTGTTCATTTCGATCATTGGAGTAATCTTCCTACTTCACATCTTCCTGCTTGTTTTCCAGTATTGCATTGCGGGAGGGATCGTCAAAAGGAACCCCTTCAAGCTCCTGGGCAAGATGATGCCGGCATATTTCACCGCATTGGGGACTTCTTCTTCAGCAGCGACCATTCCGGTCACCCTGGAATGCACAAAGAAGAATGGCGTTTCCGACGAGATTGCCGGTTTTACCATTCCTCTTTGCGCTACCATCCATCTGTCCGGGAGCTGCCTCAAGATCACTGCCTGTGCCGTAGCCTTGATGCTCATGCAGGGGATGCCCTTCGATTTCTGGATGTTCCTGGGATTCATCATGATGCTTGGAGTCATGATGGTGGCTGCCCCTGGGGTACCTGGAGGTGCAATAATGGCCGCCTTGGGAGTCCTGGCGACCATGCTTGGATTCGGTGAGCAAGAACAGGCTCTGATGATTGCCCTCTACATCACCATGGATAATTTCGGAACTGCCTGCAATGTCACGGGAGACGGTGCCATAGCTTTGGTCATAGACAAGGTCTTCCACAAAAGGCAGACTTCCGTATAGACGATCAACCGTTGCGTCCGCCTCTTCTGCGACGACCGTTGTTATCGTTTCCCCTGTCACCGGGACGACGCTCCTTGTTGGCTTCATAAGCCTTCAGCTGCTCCTCGGTAAAGATGGCCTTGAGTTCTTTCTCATAGGCTTCACGGGCGGCTTGCATCTCTTTGATCTGCTCCTCGCTAAGCTGAGGCCTTTCTCCCTGGGGCCTTCCGTTACCATTACCATCTGGGCGTCCCATTCCAGGGCCACCCATTCCAGGGCCTCTCATGACATTGGGATACTTCTTGTTAAGTTCGAGAAGCTTTTCAGTCTGGGCCTCATCGAGGCCATATTCCTTAGCCATGCGCTCGGTGCGCATCTTCAACATGGTAGCTTCGTCGGGTCTTTCAAAGTTCTGACGACGCCTGTTTTCCTGGGCAACCACACTGGTAGTAACCAGCATAGCCGCAACTGCGATTAACAAAAACCTTTTCATAAATTCCTTTTGATTTGATGTTTTCAGTCTATTTGACAGATCAAAAGGACCCAGGTTTAATTTAGGGAGGTGATTGATCAGGAATACATCCGGCCAAGTACTTTGAGGACAAGGCCCTGGGGGAAACGGCGTATTGCCCAGACAAGAAGGCTGTAAAGCAAGGTTGGGGTCTTCTCGGGGTCCATCTTCCTCTTCTGAAGCTGCCTTCGTACGGCACGGCCGATCACTTCGGGAGCCATTCCGCCGGTTTCATCCTTTGCCATGGCCTCCACGCCCTTGCGAGTTGCCTGGTAATATGCTGATTCAGGCGAAGAGGCCTTGGCAGCGATGCGCCGGGCTGCGGTAAACCCTGTCTTTACATCTCCGGGCATTATCGTGCAGCACTGGATGCCAAAGCACTTGGTCTCAATTGCCAGGGCCTTCGTCAGATTCAATATGGCAGCCTTCACTGCCGAATAGAAGCCTTGGTAAGGGAGAGGGGCGACGGCAGCGACGGAAGACACCGTCACTACCCTGCCATGGCCCTGCTCCCTGAAAACTGGGAGGCAAGCCTGGATGGTCTTCACGACTCCATAGAATGTAGTGCGGAATTGTTCTTCAACTTCACTGACCGAAGTCTCTTCTATCGGGCCGGCGATGCCGTTCCCTGCATTGCAGACAACAGCATCAAGACTACCGCAGCGGGCGAGTATTCCATCAATGGCTTTCTTTATGGCATCTTCATCATTGACATCCATCACTATCGGAACGATCTCTCCTCCACCGGGGAATCCCGAGGGGGCCTTACCGCTTCTGGAGGCTGCGAAAACCGTCATTCCGGCCTCGCTTAGGAGACTTGCTGTGGCGGCTCCGATGCCGCTGCTGCCGCCGGTCAAGAGAACAACTTTCACTTCTTCTTTCATAGTCTAAATATAGCAATTTTTTCACTTTGCAACCAGGTTGCAGACTTTTCTTCAGACCTTTGCTCTTGACCAGGATAAAAAGTATGACAATGGAAAAAGAAAACAAAGAGAGATTGCTGAAGATAGTCGCCAGCGCCGTGCTGCTGGCCATTGCAATCGCAGTCAGCAAGACCATAAACCTCAAGATGTGGCAGGAGCTTCTGATCTTCATGGTCCCCTACCTGATTGCAGGAGGTGAGACACTGAAGGAAGCTGCAGAAAAACTGTTAAATGGCGAGTTCCTGGACGAAGACTTCCTGATGAGCATCGCCACTTTGGGCGCATTGGCCATAGGGTTCCTGCCCGGCGCGGAAAGCCAGTTTCCGGAAGCCGTCTTCGTGATGCTGTTCTTCCAGGTAGGTGAATTCTTCGAGGAACTGGCAGAAGGCAGAAGCCGGGATTCCATCTCATCACTCATGGACTTGAGACCGGATGAAGCCAACGTAGAGCGGGACGGGATCATAGTTACAGTCTCACCTTCAGAAGTCAATATCGGTGAAACGATAGTGGTGAAACCTGGCGAAAGGGTACCACTGGATGGCATCGTCACAGAGGGCTCCTCAAGCCTTGACACTGTCGCCTTGACCGGTGAAAGTGTACCGCGCAGCATCGCTGAAGGCGATGAGATCCTCTCAGGCTGCGTAAACCTGAACGGACTGGTCAGGGCAAAGGTCACGAAGGAATTCGGGGAATCTACAGCTTCAAGGATCCTGAACCTTGTCGAGAATGCCTCCTCGAACAAATCCAGAAGCGAGAATTTCATTACCAGGTTCGCCAGGGTTTATACACCTCTCGTAGTTGCGGCAGCCATGGTGCTGGCATTCATCCCGCCGATGATTTCAGGGAACTTCGGGATGACTTTCGGCAAATGGTTGTACAGGGCACTGACTTTCCTGATCGTTTCATGCCCATGCGCCTTGGTGGTTTCCATCCCCCTCGCCTTCTTCGGAGGCATAGGCGGCGCATCGAAGAAAGGAATACTCGTCAAGGGGTCGAATTTCCTTGAATCCCTGGGAAATCTCGACACAGTGGTATTCGACAAGACCGGAACCCTTACCGAAGGAGTTTTCGAGGTCACCGCAGTACATCCTGAAATAATCGACGGCAAGAAACTTCTCCACCTGGCCGCCCATGTAGAGAGGTATTCAACACACCCCGTCGGACTCTCACTGAAGAACGCATACCCCGAAGAAGCGGACGACTGCAGCATCGAAGATGTAGAAGAAATCGCCGGGCAGGGAGTAAAAGCCAAGGTAAACGGCCATGAAGTGTGCGTAGGCAACACCCGTATGATGGAATCTTTCGGTGCAGCCTGGAGGAAATGCGAAAAAAACGGAACCATAGTTCATGTCTGCATCGACCATGAATATGCCGGACACATCGTGGTCTCTGACAGGATCAAGGATGATGCTGCCAAGGCTGTCAATGCATTGAAGGAACATGGAGTCAGGAATACAGTCATGCTTACAGGCGACAATGAGGATGTCGCCGGAGAAGTAGCAGCGGCGACAGGAGTCGACAGATTCATGGCAGGACTACTGCCGGACGGGAAGGTCGCCGAGATTGAAAGGCTTTCAGAAGGAGTCCCCGCCGGACGGAAAATAGCATTCGTAGGAGACGGAATCAACGATGCGCCTGTCCTCGCCAGAGCTGATGTCGGTATCGCGATGGGAGCCCTCGGGGCTGATGCTGCCATCGAAGCAGCGGATGTCGTTATAATGGACGACAAGCTTTCCAAGCTCCCTGAAGGAATAAAGATTGCACGCAAGACCATAAAAATAGCGAAGGAGAATACGGTATTCTCCATCGCTGTGAAAGTACTTGTCCTCTTGCTGACTATTCCAGGCCTATCGACCATGTGGATGGCAGTAGTAGCCGATGTGGGTGTCCTGGTCCTTGCAGTACTGAATTCGGCCAGGGCCCTCAAGGCATAGCCGCAAGGTCTTCCCTATTTCCTGTAACCAACGGGATGATTGATAAGGAGCTCCTGCCCCTCACCGAGGCTGAGTTCCTTTTTCAATGTTTCCTGGTCCATCATCGCCCTTGGAACAGTGGAAAGACCGAGGGCTTCACAGGCAAGACAGATATTCTGGGACACATAGCCACAGTCTATCGCTCCGAACGTAGCCGTCCTGGGGCCTTTGCGCTGATAGCGGTCAAGGTCAGCGACAATCAGGAGGAAGACAGGGGCATCGCCAATGTTTCCCTGTCCGGCGGCGACATCCTGACGAAGGTCCTTACTGCTTGCAAGATTCAGCACATTGTCCTTGGCGACATATTCATAGGTGCCGTTCCCGAGGCAGACGAAGAGCCTGATCTCCTGGGTGTTCATGGCGGTAGGAGCAGTAAGGCGGCCATCCTCGCGGTTGATTCCGACTGCAGCCCAGAGAAGGTCTGAAAGCGCCTGCATAGGGACCTCATCAGTTTTGAACTCCCTGACCGACGCCCTCTGCTGGAGAGCCTTGAACAAGGTCATGTCTGCATCCTTAGCGGGAGCAGGAAGTTTTATAGACGTCTGTGCCGACACACATGAACACATGACGGCGGCGAGAAGGAGCACGTAAATCTTTTTCATTTCCAATCTATTTCGATATGGCCATCAAGCGAAACGATGGCCGGAGCATTCCGGGCATATTCCCTTAAGGAGGTAATTGGCAGTCCTGACATCATATCCTTTCGGAAGGGCTACCGGAGGGATGTGGATGTCGTCAAGGCAGAAAGTCCTGTGGCATTTCTCACAATAGAAATGAACATGGGTGTCCTCATCATGATCGGCATCGTGGCTCCGGCAAAGCTCGTACCTGGTTCCTTCTGCATCCTCGATAGAATGGACAAGGTGATTCTCCTTGAAAAGAGCAAGGCAGCGGAATATTCCGGACTTGTCGATGCTGCCGATCTTCCCTTCAAGTTCCATCAGGCTCAGTGGCCGGTCCTCGTCACTGAGGGCCCCGGCCACCAGAAGCCTGTTGGCGGTCACCTTGATTCCATGTCTCTCAAGGAGTTCTTCTATCTCAGAACCGGACATGATATGATTAGATGTTACTTCCTGTCTATGGTCTGACCGATGAAATAGCAGATGGCAGCAACTGCCATTCCGTTGATTGAAGGGATTCCCCACTTGACAAGGTTAGCCACCACTGCCCCAAGTATGACACCGATGACGGCGGCCCAGTTGACCTGACGCTTGGGGACATTGTCTTCCTGATATTCCTTCCTGTGAGCGAAATAGCTGCAAATCAGTATGATACCGACAGGAGGAAGGGTGCAGTTAAGGATGTTGAGCCAGTTGCAGAAGTTCCAGTAGAGCCACACGGCTGCAATGGTACCGATTACACCTCCGATAAGGACCATGGTCTTCTTGGACAGGCCGAAAATGTTGGACAGTCCGAGTCCGGAAGTGTAAAGGGCATTGTCATTGGTGGTCCAGATGTTCAGTCCGAGGACCAGGATGGCGATGTAGAAGAGGTTGAGGTTGAGCATGACCTCGAAGATGTCGTTTCCGCCGACATAGATGCTGGAGACTGCACCGAAGAAGAACATCAGGGAGTTGCCTATGAAGAAGGCCACGACAGTGACTATAAGGCCGATCTTCGGAGTCTTCGCGAACCTTGCGAAGTTCGGCGTCGCAGTTCCTCCCGAGACGAAGCTTCCGATCACGAGTCCTGCTCCTGCAATGACGCTCATGTCCTTGGCGCCCTTTGCGAACTGTTCGACCAAGGTAGCGTCACCACGCTGTATGGCCATGATCATGGCGACGGTACCCAGGATAGCGACGGCCGGTACGGCGATGTAGCTGATGATCGTAAGGCTCTTGATGCCGAAATAGGCGCTGGCAGTCATGAGGACACCGGCGATCAGGACGAGCATGTAGCCCTGCCAAGGCATGCTGTCCGGAGTCACCTCAAGGCCCATGATCTCCTTGGCGACAGGAATGGCAAACATGGCAAGACCGACACCGAACCAGCCGATCTGGGTGAAGCTGATCATCGCGCTGGGAAGGTAGCTTCCCTTCTCACCGAAACTGCGGCGGGCAAGCATATCGAGAGTAAGTCCGCTTTCGGCTCCGATCCAGCCCAAGGTTCCAGTGTAGGCACCGAGGATGAGGCCACCCAGGAGAAGAGCCCAGATGAAGCCTGAGAAATCCAGGCCGGCGGCCAGGTTCTGGCCAGCCCACATGGATGCTGAGAAGAAGGTGAAGCCAAGCATCACCATGAACATGCTGAGGGTGCTCTTGCGACCCGATGCGTCGACACGACTGTTAGTGTAGTCGACATCGATCTTTTGGTTTTGTTTACTCATATCCCTTTAGAGTTTGTTTGATCTGTTGAAGCCTCGTGGTTGCCACTTCCCTCAAGGTGAGGGTCTTGGCCTTGGCAAGGAAGACCCTCTCGTCGCTGTAAAGCACGCTCTGGTCGCCAAGGCAGGTGAAATGTGTCACTCTGAGCCAGTCTTCGTAGCTTATCGGAGCCTTGTAGCCAAGCCTTTCCTGGGTCAGGTCCATGATGTCCTTCTCATCAGCCACGGCAAGCACCTCGTTCCAATACTCGACCACTTCGTGGTAGTGGTCGGGAATCTCATACCTGCGCGCGCCACCATCGTAAATGATGCACTTCTCGTACAAAGAATAACCGTGCGCTATGACATATTCACGGAATTCAGGACTCACGATTCCGTCCCCCCAGTAGAAATCGATGTCAGGTACCTGGAAACCGAGGACTCCACGGTCCTGATAGACATTGAATATTCCTTCGTAAAAGAAACAAGTGAAGCCTTCGAACCCCGGAGAGAAACTCTTTATCTTGGAATACAGGTCCTCCATGAGGTCGATGGCATTGGAGCCGCCGATAGTGAAGAAGACGATCCGCTTGAAACTGCCGCCATGGTCCCGGAACCATTCGATGACATGGTCCATGCACATCCTGAGGGTAGCCCCGGATGCGATTATGTCACCGACCATCAGGACGCAGTCCTTACAGGTGCGGACCTTCTGATAGCGGACATCCAGTCCCTTGATCACGTCATCCTCAATGATCCTCTCGCAGGAAAGGAAATCCATGTTCGTAACGCGAAGCCCTGCCCTGAAAGCGCATTCCTCGATGGGATAGTTCAGCCCGCCCCGCAGGATAGTAAGGATATTCACATCGCCGACAATACCGTTGTCGACCAGATACTGCATGCCCCTCATGGTCGCAGGCACCATGCTCTGGTAAGATCCGAATCCGACGACTTCGGGTGAAGCCATCAGCCTCCTGGTACCATCCCCGCTCACTATCAGATATTCGTTGACCAGTCCGCAGGCCTGCAGCTTGTAGACACTTTGATGCCCTGTCTTCAATAGGACAGCATCGTCAAGATTATGTTTCATGGTAAATCCGATTAGTCCTAACCGGGTTACAAATATAAAATTTTTTTCGCCCTTTTCTCATCTTTTCAAGACACTTTTCCAACAGAGTTATCAACCGTGGAGGCATTTAAGGATTTTTTTGTATATTAGCATCCTGTTAACTGAAGGAAAATGGCAATTACCATCAAGGAAGTAACGTTAAGGCAAGACCTCAGACGTTTCGTCCGTTTCCCCAATGAACTCTATGCGGGCAATGAATACTATGTCCCACAGATAGAGTCTATGGACATGGACACTCTCACGCCCAGCAAGAACAGGGCTTTCGAAGTTTGCGACGGCAAGTACTGGCTCGCCATCGACGAGAAAGGCAAGGTAGTCGGAAGGATCGCGGGCATAATCAACCATAAGTACAACAAGAAGGTAGGAAAGAAGATCTGCCGTTTCGGCTGGATTGATTTCATTGAGTCCCAGGAAGTTGTCAGTGCCCTTCTGGGAAAGGTCGAGGAATATGGCCGGGACATGGGCATGGAAGTGGTCGAAGGGCCGGTAGGATTCCTGGAATTCGACGTCTCCGGTGTCCTGGTAGAAGGATTCGACCAGATTCCTACAGCCTACGGCAAGTACAACTACCCCTACTACGAGCCGATGATCCTCAAGGAGGGTTACCAGAAGGAAACAGATTTCGTAGAATACCGGATCACCGTTCCGGACAACATCGACCGCTACACCAGGTTTGCCGATATGGTCGGACAGAGGTACAACCTCCGTGAAGGCGACTACAAGACCAAGAAACAGTTGCTTAAGAAATATGCTGACGGGATATTCGGAGTAATGAATGCCTGCTATTCGAAACTGCATGGTTTCTCCGAGTTGTCTCCGGCTCAATGCGAAGACCTGAAGAACCAGTTCTTCCCCAACCTGAGCCTCGACTATGTCTCCGTCATCGTCGACAAGGATGACAAGGTGGTCGGATTCGGCATCACGCTGCCTTCTCTTTCCTTAGCCCTCCAGAAAGCCAAAGGACACTTGTTCCCATTCGGCTTCATACACATCCTCCGGGCCCTGAAGAAAAATGACACCATCGATGCACTGCTCATAGCAATCCTCGAGGAGTATCAGGACAAGGGAGTGAACGCCATGATCATCTCGAAGATCGGCAAGGGGATGCACAAGAACGGCATCAGATACGTCGAAAGCACCCGCGAACTTGAAGAGAACCATGGCGTCCAGAACCTCTGGGGCCGGTTTGAACATCATCTCCACAAGAGAGCCAGAATTTATACCAAAATCATCTGAACATAATCATGGAAAACAAGAAAGCTGTAAGGATCCAGACATCCATCCTGAACGGAGCAGAAAAGAAAGCCCTCGTCTGGCTTGCCGAAAGGCAGCCGTCATGGGTCGTGTCAGACACCCTCACCCTGGTCGGCATATTCGGTTCGATAATGATAGCTGTCGGATTCATCTTCTGCGGGTACAACATCAACTGGCTGTGGCTCAGCGTTGCCGGGTTCATAGTCAACTGGTACGGAGATTCCCTTGACGGGACTCTCGCCAGGGTAAGAGGGACCCAGAGACCTGTCTATGGCTACTATCTCGACCACACTGTCGACGTAATCAACGAGGCCCTCATGTTCATAGGCATCGGTCTCTCCAGCCTGATGCGGATGGACCTGTCCCTGATGCTGTTCATCCTCTACCTGTGCCTTACCCTCAATGTAAGCATCAACGCACACCTGAAGAGCGAATTCAAGCTGACTTACGGGAAGCTCGGCCCCACTGAATTCCGTGTCATAGCCTGCATCCTGATAATCATCCTGATATTCGTCAAGCCGCTGAGGGAATTCCACACTTCGATTGACTTCTTCAACAAGCACATCAAGCTTGGTGCACTTGACATAGCCGGACTGGTGATTTTGGCCGTTCTCGCCATAATCTACATCAACACTGTCATAACCGATGCAAAGGGTTATGCCAAGTCCGACCCCCTTCCTCAAAAGAAAGACTGACGATGCCCCTTCTCCCCGTCAGCGAGCTTGAGAAGTTTTCTCCGCTCTTCCGGGGAAAAGCGGGGAACATGTTCGCCGGATTCCTACGCAGGATACTGTCCGTAAAGACCCTGTCTGACCTCAACGACAAGTTGGAAATATACCAGGGCGCCGACTTCGCGGGTGCTCTCCTGAAAGAATTGAACCTGGATTTCAAGATCGCATGGAGCGAGCGCCTGGAATCCCTTCCCGAGGGTCCGTTCATAACAGTAAGCAACCACCCCTACGGGGGCATGGACGGAATCATCCTGGTGGATCTGCTGGGGCATGCCAGGCCGGACTTCAAGGTCATGGTCAACGAGTTCCTCAACCTGATTAAGCCACTCAGTCCCTCATGGATCGTAGTGAATCCGAAGAATGACCTCCAGAAAGAAGTCACATCCAAGAATATCCAGGGAGTCAAGGAAGTCCTGACTCATCTAAGGGACGGCCACCCTGTCGGATTCTTCCCTTCAGGCGCCGTCTCAGACCTGTCTCTCAAGGAATTCAAGATCCGCGACAGGGAGTGGCAGGTTCCCCTGCTGAGGCTGATCCAGAAAGCCAGGGTACCGATCGTCCCGGTCCGTTTCTTCGACCACAACTCAATGTGGTTCTACTATCTCGGACTGATAGACTGGAGAGTCAGGACGCTTCAGCTCCCACACGAGATAGTGAACAAGAAACTGAGGATGATAAGGGTCGGAATCGGAGAAACCATCCCTGTCGAAGAGCAAGCCAGGCACAAGGAAACCAAAGAATTCGGGAAATGGCTGAGGGACAAGGTCTATGGAATGACATTCCCCAAGGAATACACTTCCTACAAAGACCTCACCCAAGGCTGAAACAGTTTTTTTGTTGCTTCTTCAGGGAAAAGTGTTATATTTGCAGGACTCAACGGGGTATTAGCTCAGCTGGTAGAGCGCCAGGTTCGCAATCTGGAGGTCAGGAGTTCGATCCTCCTATGCTCCACAAATATTCTCAACTCATGAAGAGGTTTTCGACATTATGGCTGGCAGGATTGGGAATCATGTCAGCGATTTTTGTTTCCTGCAGTCCCGCCGGACTGGGACAGGTCTCCGCTCTTGTAATCGACAACGGAGAAACTGCCGGACTTATCATCGAATACGTTCCCTCCATCGACAAGGCCTCTGTCTCCGCTGACAAATATTCAGTGGAGGGAGAAACCATCGCAAAGGTATTCGTGTCTGATGTCAACCCTTTCAGCGAGCCTGGAGACAATACCGCCGCCTCCGAGTCAGTAGGGAGCTATGTCGTAGCCCTGCTGAAAGACAATGACAGCCAGAAGAAAGCCGACATCACAGCCTTGAATGAAGCACCGGCCATCTCGATCCGTCAGACCGGAGCTATCAAGACGACTGACGGTCAGACAGTCAAGGCTTGGAGAAAACCAGTCAAGGCATCAAAGGGTTATCTCATACCAGGCGGCCGTATCCGCTAGTCCCTTCGATTCAATCATAGACCTATAGTCTCCGGAGTCTTTGCCTCGACTGAAATTACGCAGGTAATGATTCTCGGATAAGACATTCCCATCGGCATCCTTCAGCGTCAGTTCGACAAGTACAGGTCCGTCAGGTACATCGGAAATGTCGATCGCATCGACTGTCATGTCTTCCCCTATGTCCAGGGAAGCCGTCTTTAAATATTTCTGGGTGCCGTCAACTCCAGAGAGTCTCACAGAGACCTCCAGGCCCTTCCAATGACGCCGCAGGCTGTTCACCACTGCAACTGTCTTCCTGACGGGATTCAACTGCACGTGGACTGGTTCACAGGCTTTCTGGACCCCTTTGAAGGCAGCGGTCTTGTCAAACCAGTAATCATAGGTCTGCCAAGCAAGGCTCGGCCAGCAGCTATGAGACATCCAGATCAGCAAGCCCTTCCGCTCGACATTGTTGGCTTCATACATCGCACGGTATCCATCATAGTTGACCAGTTGGGCGTACTTGGCGAAGGTCTCAGCCGAATCCAATGCCTTCTCGCCATAGCGTCTTCTCACCATTCCCACGAAAGCCGTGTCACCCTGGGCTCCGGTACGGGTAAAGTCATGCTGCCCCCACACATCATCGGACGGCCAGATGTATCGGGCCGTCATAGTCTTCATGAGGCTCCCGTAATTCATGATCGCCGGCATTCCACGTTCCGAATGGAACTTCAGGGCCGGCATGCTGAAATAGGAATCCGGTTCGACTGCCCTGTAGGGTCCATGGCCAGAGACTCCGTCATCTGCTGAACTCGGAATGTAGGCAATGTCCCCATGGAGATGTGCCACCGCATTGACCAGCCTGGCATTCAGGGACGCCGGAGGATAGCCTTCATTCCTGCCACAATAAAGGCCGATCGAAGGATGGTGACGGATCCTTCCGACAAGGTCTTCGGCATTGTCCATGAACATGTCCTCGTCATCCGGATCCGGACCGTCTGCAGGATTGGCCAGCCAGAAATCCTGCCAGACGACGACCCCGTACTTGTCACAGGCTTCATAGAACTCATCATCTCCGGTCTGGCCGACCCAGTTACGGATCATGTTCAGGTTCATCTCCTTGTGAAGCCTTACAGCAGTGTCATACTCGTCCTTCCCGTAACGCAGGTTGAACTCGCTGAACCCCCAGTTGCCTCCCTTGGGGAAGAACCTGTGACCATTGATGTACATCTTGAGATCAGTCTTGACATCCTTGTAGGTAAACTCCCTGATACCGGCCAGGTAGAACAGATCGTGCCTGCTTTCAGAGGAATCCCTGACGACGCCGTCCTGTACGAACTTGTAAGTGGCAGGATGGAGTGTAGGGTTCCCATAGCCCACAGGCCACCAGAGAGGGATACTCAGATCTTTCAGCTGGGGATATTCTTCTGGACGAAACGCTATGGTTTCCTTTTGTGAAGGGCCGAGCGTAATCCTCCTGGAGAAGCGGATAGTGTCCAAGGTACCCTCAAGCACTCCTCCGACCGTTTCAGAGGAAAGGTTCTGCAGGTCAACAGCAAGCGTAACCGAAGCAAGGGTATCCTTCTCTTCCAGGGTTGTCTTCACATAAGGGTTCGAGATGATGACATCATCCACGAAATCGAAATGGACATCGTTCCAGATGCCGGTTTCCCGGCCTCTCACAGTGGGTATCCAGTCCCAACCGACTGAGGCATGGAAGGTCGGATTGTCTGCTCCCAGCTGTCCTCCATTGAAATCAGGGCTCTCGGCATTCTTCTCCTTGACAGCGCCATAATGGGCTGGCTTGATGACATGTACGGCAACCACGTTGTCTTCTCCAGCTATGTCAGTCACATCGAACACTCCCCTCTTGAAAGCTCCGTCGATCTGGCCCAGGCGTTTCCCGTTCATGAAGACTTCGGCCTTCCAGTTTATTCCGTCAAAAGTCAGGAGAGTCCTCTTTCCAACAGTCCCTGATGCTTTCAGGGATGTTTCCCAACGGTACCAGAAATCGCTGTTGAAGTACGACTCGGAGATCTGGTTGTTGTTGTCTGCTATAGCAGGGTCCGGAACGGCCCCAGCGGAAATGTAGCTGTAGAGAACGGTTCCGGGGACTTCGGCAGGCATCCAGCCAGAACCATCATAGCTTCCGGAGGAAATGTCTTCTCCTTGTAAATTGACTTCGGAAGCACGGGCAAGCTTCCATGTGAGTCCGTGAGGGGAAGCGGGCGAAGCATCGCCACGTCCTACAATCCTCATTTCGCTTATGGCAAAATGTCCCGACGTATCAGCCCCTTCCATGCAGACCCTGACATATCGTCCCTTTCCTCTGCCGGAAACCTTTTTCCAAGCGGTACCGTCGTCAGAAGTCTCGATCCAGGATCTGTCTGCCCCATGCAGCCAGTCTATCTCTACCCTCGAGAATCTCTTTGAATCCCCGAGATCAACGCAAACCCACTGGGAAGAATCATTGGCACTCATCCAGGCGCTGGTGAACACTTCTGCAGGCAGGACATTGAAGCCTCTCGACTCTTCCGATTCATAAGGGCCGGTGTCCTTACTTGTCCCGAAGGACTTTCCTAGAGTGAAATCCACAGATTTGATTTCCCAGGAAATACCGCCTTGCTGTTTGAATTCAATCCTGAATCTATTGAAATCCTCGGCTCCCTCGAGCGGGATTTCCAGCCTCAGTGCACGGGACAGGCAAAGTGTACCCTCTGACTGTTTGTTGGGATCAGTGATCGTGACTGGTTTCCTTGGTGTGCCGGGAAGGCCTTGTCCTGACAATCCGCCAACTTTGACTAAGGTATCTCTTCCTGCAGAGCATTCGATGGACCAGCCGTCAGCATCTTCCTGGCAGACCAGGGTACCCACGATCCGGATGCATCCCGCAGTGAAAGACTGGCGGCTCCATTCATATTCAATGAAATTGTCCGGTCCCTGAAGCACATTCCCGGAATAAGGTCCTGCGTCAACAGTCCATTCTTTCTCGCGCCGTGGCAATTCGCCTGCGGCAGTGCTGACTTTCATCCAAGCAGGTTCTCCTTTGCAGTCCATGCCGTCGGTGACCAGTTGTGCCGTCAGGTTGTAGTCGTAGGATGAAGATGCCGTGGCGGCGTGTCTGAATGCGAGATTGACTGATTCAGAGGATTTTCTGTCGGTGCAGGAGGATAGTGCAAGTATGGTGATTGCTGCCAGGAGGATCTGCTGTCTCATAATAAAAAGTGTCTTTTCTCCAAATTTAGGAAAAAAGACACAATTTATGTTATGTTGTTGAGTCTGTAGGTGGTTGCACCGCCGCTGATTAAATTGAGTTGATGAATTCCACTACGGCGTCCCTGTCTTCCTTTGATAGGTTGAAAAACTTCTCCGTAGTTTCATAGGCATCGCTCTTGCGGCTGTAGCCATGCCACATGATGGCTTCAACGACATTGCGGGCCCTGCAGTCATGGATCCTGTCTTCAGCTCCAGTATTTGCCCTTGACAGTCCCCTTCCCCAAAGCGGAGTAGTCCTGCACCAGCTTCCATGTATTCCGTTCTTCATGTAAAGACGATGCTGGAGCATGTCCGTGTAAGGATAGATAGTCTGGTTCTGGTAGCGGGGCAATGGTTTTCCTTTCGTGATGGCAGGAGCCCAGTAATTGTCCTCTTTCGTCTCCCACTTGGCCCTGTGGCATGTAGCGCAGCCGATCTCATTGAAGACTTTCTTGCCCCTTTGTACCTCTTCCCTGTTGAGGTTCCTGGCCCTTGGGATTGAAAGTCCCCTGTGCCATACCAGGAAATTGTAGTACTGGTCGTCATTCATCTCCGGAGAGAAATTGTGCCATTTGTTGTCAAACTGGTCAGTAGCAGGATCAAGGAGATTCAGGACAGCCTCCGAAATGCCTTCAGGAGTACCATCGGCATAATAAGGAGAAGAAGGGTCAGCCTGGATCGCAGCTATGACATTGGGATTTTCAGACATGGCCTTTGCCCAAGCCTTGGTTGTGTATAGGAAATGGCGGCGCCTCATAACGCCATCTTCCAGCCTTTGCCGAAATCATAGCCAAGATAAACAACAGAATGAGGAATGTCGAACCTACCATGGCTGGGATCATCCTTGTACTCTGATGGATGGGAATAACGATAGACATTGTCGCTGTAGAAATTCCTGCTCATGGCCACTTCTCCATAACCGCCGACCGAAAGCCTTCCGGAAGTCTGGCCGCACAGCATGGACGGAATAAAAGACAAGATTGTCAATGTGAGTACAAAACGCTTTGACATGATAATACCGTAATTACGTCTGCAAAATTACTTTCCCCAAAGTGCCCTGACAATCCCAATAAATTGTGATAATATCGTTTCAAAGCAAATCAATTGTTAAAATATGCTTAAATTAGCGGCCGTAAAAAAGATGATACGGATATGAACTTCAACGGAATCCTGGTCGGCGCAGCCGTCTTCCTCATAATCGGAATATGCCACCCTATCGTCATCAAGATGGAATACCACTGGGGCAAGAAAAGCTGGTGGGTACTCTTCCTGGCTGGTATGGTCTTCGCAGCGGTCTCTCTGTTCCTCAGGTCACCCATTCTCTCGACCATCCTTGGTGCCGCTGCCTTCTCCTGTTTCTGGGGAATCCATGAAATACTCTCTCAGGAAATGCGCGTAATCAGAGGCTGGTTCCCTGAAAATCCCTCAAGACATTCCTACTATGAGAAGAGGCGAAAGGAACTGGGCATGATCGATCCGTACATGTCGCACAAGGAACTCAAAAAGAAAATCGGAATAAAGTAATACGATGAAAATCAAGTCTCGCAACCTCATGTTGGCTCTGGGAGCTGCAACCGCATGCGGTTGCAGCGGCGACAAGGCCGTCCCGGCAAAGCCAAACGTTGTCTTCCTCTTGTTCGATGACCTCGGCTACGGAGACCTTGGATGTTACGGCCAGGAAAAGATTGAAACTCCCAACATCGACGCCCTCGCCGCTCAAGGCATCCTGTTCACAGACATGTACTCTTCTGCTCCGCTCTCCGCTCCTTCAAGGTGCTGCATCCTCACCGGCCAGCACATGGGACACAGCCAGATAAGGGGCAACCAGGAGCACTACACCCCGACTGATGACCGTGGCTGGAACGGCCTCTTCGAAGACTCTACCATGCAGGGCCAGGAGCCCATGCTGGCCGGCACCATGACCATCGGGAAAATGATGCAGGACGCCGGTTACAAGACTGCAATGGTAGGCAAATGGGGACTGGGATTCCCTGAAAGCGATTCGACTCCCAATAAGATGGGATTCGACTATTTCTACGGTTTCAACTGCCAGGCCCTCGCACACACCTACTACCCCACAGCCCTTTGGGAAAACGACAAGGAGATCCCGACAGGCAACTTGCCAGTGATGCAGGGAGAGCCTCTGCCAGAAGGACTTGACTCGCTTGACGTGGAGAGCTACTCCAGGTACGGTGGCAAGTACTACAGCCCTGACCTGATGTACGACAAACTCGAAAAGTTCATCACCGAAAACGCTTCAGGGCCCTTCTTTGCCATGTGGACGACTACCGTGCCCCACAGCGCCGTGCAGGCTCCGCTTGACGAAGTGATGCACTATGTCGACAAGCTTGGGGATGAAAAGCCCTGCACCCATCCCGGCATGTATCTGCCGAACAGGTACCCGCTTGCAACTTACGCAGCCATGGTCACCCACATCGACACCCAGGTAGGCAAGCTTGTCGCCAAACTAAAGGAACTCGGCGTCTGGGACAACACCATATTCATAGTGACATCCGACAACGGTCCCGCCCACAACGGCAACTCGCCAATGGAATATTTCAACAGCGGCGGTCCTTTCAGCTGCGCCGCCGGCTGGGGCAAGAGTTCACTTCATGAGGGTGGCATAAGGATGCCGTTCATAGTCGCCTGGGGAGACCGCTGCAAGCCCACCAATACAGACCATGTTTCATACTTCGCCGACTTGATGCCGACTCTGGCAGACCTAGCCGGGGTCCAGGCTCCCGAGAACGATGGCATCTCCCTCGCTCCGATTCTTTCAGGCAAGCCGTCCAAACAGCAGGAACATGACTTCCTTTACTGGGAATATCCTCAGTCAAATGGTTGGGTAGCCGTCCGCATGGGGCAGTGGAAAGGCCTGCTGAAGAAGGTCAACCAAGGCAACAACGACATGGAACTCTACGACATAATAAACGATCCCCGGGAGACTACCGACTTGTCTGCCGAGCACCCGGAGATCGTAGAAAAGATGTGGAGTATCGTCAGGGAGAGTCACGAGGACTCAGTCATCGACGTTCCAAAGTTCAAGCTGAAAATCAATTTCCCATCCTAGAAAACCAGCAGGAAAAGCCCTGCAGCAATGGCTCCGCCTGCAATCGGGCCGATAAAAGGGATCCAGCTGTAATTCCAGCAGCTGCTTCCCTTTCCTTTTATAGGAAGGACGGCGTGGGCGAGGCGAGGTGAGAAATCCCTGGCAGGATTAATCGCATAACCAGTAGTTCCACCGAGGGACATGCCGATGGAAATGATAAGGCATGTCACAGGGATCGCTCCCAGGCTTCCCATCCCGACCTCAGGAGTGTTTCCGCTCGTGGCGAAGCAGAGGATGATGAAGACCAGCACGAAGGTTCCGACCATTTCGCTTAAGAAATTCCTCCACTTGTTGGGGATGGCGGGGATGGTGCAGAATGTGGAAAGGATCACCTCCGGAGAATCAGAGGTGGCATCGTAATGATCCTTGAAGAACAGATAGACCAGGATCGCTCCGCATAAACCACCTGCGAACTGGGCGATGCAATACGGCAGGACATAGGCCCAGGAGAATTTTCCGGCCAGGGCAAGCCCTACGCTGACGGCAGGATTCAGATGGGCTCCTGAATAAGGACCGCTGATGAACACGCCCATCATGACGGCAAGACCCCAAGCTATTGCAACCACAACCCAGCCGGCGCCCTTCGCCTTTGACTTTTCAAGGCTCACGTTGGCGCAGACTCCATCACCCATCAGGATGAGCACAAGCGTTCCGAGGAACTCGAAAACGCATTTCTGAAACAAGGTAATTTCCATATGACGTTGTTATTTATTGGATGACAAACATCTTGAGACGGCATCCTTCCAGCCGGTCTTCTTCTCTGCAACTTCCTCAAGCGACGCTTGGGGAGTAAAGGTACGGTCAACCTGCCACTGGCGCTTTATCTCATCAAGTCCGCTCCAGAACCCCACCGCAAGACCGGCCAGATAACAGGCCCCGAGTGCCGTGGTCTCGGTAACAACCGGCCTGATGACAGCCGTGTCAAGGATGTCGGACTGGAACTGCATCATCAGGTTGTCTGCAGAAGCCCCGCCGTCAACCTTCAGTTCGGCGATGGGAACTCCGACGTCGTTCTCCATGGCCTTTACGATGTCCATGGTCTGGAAAGCTATACCCTCAAGGGTCGCCCTGGCAATGTGGGCGGCCTTGGTCCCCCTGGTTATCCCGATGATTCCTCCCTTGGCGTTCGGATCCCAATATGGTGCTCCCAGGCCGGTAAGGGCAGGGACGAAATAGACCCCGCCGCTATCCGGAACAGTGGAAGCCAGGGCCTCTATCTCAGAGGAAGACTTTATGATTCCCAGGCCGTCACGCAGCCACTGGACTGCAGATCCGCCTACGAATATGCTGCCTTCAAGAGCATAATTGACCTTGTCACCTATTTTCCAGGCAATCGTAGTCAGGAGGTTATTCTTCGATTCCACAGGTTTGTCTCCGGTGTTCATCAACAGGAAGCAACCTGTTCCGTAGGTGTTCTTGACTGCCCCGGGATCGGTGCACATCTGGCCGAAAAGTGCAGACTGCTGGTCACCTGCCATGCCGCCGATAGGAACATTTACTCCTAAAATGTCGGCATCAGCATAGACCTCGCTGCAGGATCTCACTTCCGGCAGCATGGAAGCAGGGATGCCGAAAAGCTGGAGGAGGTCTTCATCCCACTTGAGAGTGTGGATGTTGAAAAGCATCGTCCTGGCAGCATTTGTAACGTCAGTCACATGGGTCTTCCCCTCAGTGAGGTTCCATACAAGCCAGGAATCCACGGTCCCGAAACGGAGCTCTCCCCTCTCTGCCCGTTCCTTGGCCCCAGGAACATTTTCAAGGATCCAGCGAATCTTGGTAGCGCTGAAATAAGCATCGATTATGAGTCCGGTCTTGGAACGGATCACGTCCGTGAGTCCTTTCTCCTTGAGCGAATCGCAATAAGCAGCTGTACGGCGGTCCTGCCAGACAATGGCGTTATGGATAGGTTCACCTGTCTCTGCGTCCCAGACAATTGTAGTCTCCCTCTGGTTTGTTATACCGATCGCCGCCAGGTCCATTCCCCCGATTCCCATTTTCTGCATGGATTCGAGGATGACCTCGTACTCGGATGACCAGATCTCCATCGGATCATGCTCTACAAGGCCGGGACTGGGGAAATACTGCGTGAATTCTTTCTGAGCGACGCTCATGATGTCTCCCGCCTTGTTGAAAACGATGGCACGGGAAGAACTGGTGCCCTGGTCGAGGGCCAAGATGTATTCTCTCATATTCAATGTGGTTAATCTCTCATGCGATAAAACGCTCTTTAAAGTTACTAATTTTTTCTGTACATTTGTACATACCATCCTACCACATACAGACAGAATCTTTCCTCCATGAAAAAACCAAGGCCAGGCTTGTTCGTAAAAGTGCTTGTTGCTATAGCATGCGGAGCACTACTGGGGCTCATCGCTCCGGAATGGATAGTGAGGATATTCAAGACATTCAACGTCCTGTTTTCACAATTGCTCAAATTCATCATCCCGCTCCTTATCCTCGGGCTGGTGACACCTGCTATCGCCAATGTCGGCAAACAGGCCGGAAAGATGCTCGTCCTCGTGATAGGGATAGCCTACCTTTCCACGATATGCTCAGGTTTTTTTGCTCACCTGTGCTCATCTCACACTTTCCCGCTGTACCTTAAAGCAGGAGAACTCTCGAATGAAGCACTCAAAGCCAAAGAGATCCTCCCCTATTTCGACATCAAGATACCTCCGGTCTGCGACATACTGACGGCACTCGTACTTTCTTTCATGCTGGGAATCGGAATAATGGTCACAGGATCGATGCCATTGAAAAAGGCATTCGACGACTTCGGAGCAATAGTAAGGCTGACGATTGAAAAGGTCATCATCCCCATGCTGCCCTGGTACATATTCACGATGATCTGCGAGATGGGGGCAAAGGGGGTCATTACCGTCGTACTCGGGTCAGGATTCAAGATCATCCTCACCGGCATCGTCCTTACGATCGCCTATCTTATCATCCAGTACTCGATTGCTGGAGCCATAGCCGGAAAGAATCCTTTCAAATGCCTGTGGAACATGCTGCCGGCCTACCTTACAGCCTTCTCCATCTGCTCATCCTCCGCCGTGATTCCGGTAACCTCTGCTTGCACCAGGAAGAATGGCATCGACGACGACATAGTGGATTTCACCATTCCGCTAAGCTCGACTGTCCACATGTGCGGATCAACGATAAAACTTGCGGTTTCATCCATAGCCGTGGCCTACCTGACGGGGACGTCTCTCCCCTTCGCGGTCTACGCCAATTTCGTCCTCATGCAAGGGATCGCAGCAGTAGCTGCACCTGGAGTCATGGGTGGGGTCCTGATGGCATCGATAGGGCTCCTTGAATCCATAATGGGATTCAGCCCCGACCAGACCGCCTTGGTCATGACCCTCTACCTTGCCCTGGATGGCTACGGTCCGGCTTGCAACGTCACGGGAGACGGAGCCATAGCCTTGATAGTAAACAAATTATTCAGAAATAAAATCTCCAACGAAAATGAAAGCGTGCAATGAATCCAGAATGCTTGGAAAGGTGATTGCAACCCTTTCGGCAGTCCTTCTCCTCTTCCCCTCCCCCATGGACGCATCTCCGATGAAGGCCAGGGTCATACAGCAGTTCTTCGCCCAGGATAAGGCCGGTCTCGACAAGAGTTTCGAGTGGACGATCAACGAACTCAACAAATGCGATGAAAGCCTTGACATCATCGTGCTGCCGGAGTTCAGCGAAGTTCCCGGAAAGACCTCCGGAAAGGAAGAGTTCCTGACCACTTCCCGCCAGAACGGAGCTGTGCTCCTGGATGTCTGCGCCAGGACAGCGAAAAGGTGCAGTTCCCTGGTTTTCGTCGGTGCTGTCGACCATAGCATCGAAGTACCTCGCAACACCATATTCATATATGACAGGCAAGGGGAACTCATCGGGAAATACTACAAGGAGCACTTGACCCGCGGAGAATGGAGCAAACTCGACAAGTCTTACACTGAAGAGTGGACCCAGCCATACATCCTTGACATAGAGGGTGTCAGGTACGCATTCCTGACCTGCTACGATTTCTATTTCTACGAGAATTTCGCCAACATTGCCCGCTGGAAGCCAGACATCATCATCGGAGCATCCCACCAGAGGAGCGACACTTTCAGGGCCTTGGACATCATCAACACATTCTGCGCCTACAACACAGGAGCCTACCTCGTCCGTGCTTCCGTGTCTATGGGGTTGGATTCCGAACTTGGCGGATGCTCAAGCATCGTAGCCCCAACGGGAGAAATCCTGGGAACGCTCAGGTCGGAAATCACGACACTCGACTCCACCTTCGACCCCAAGAAGAAATACCTCAAACCTGCCGGCTATGGTAATCCTCCATCCCTTCATTCTGAATACATAGAGATCGGAAGACGCCCTTGGAAATACCGCCCGGGAGGCAGCGCCATAGTCACCCCGTTCCCGGAGGCTCCTGAAAAGAGGCTCTGCGCCCACAGGGGTTTCTCAGCAGTAGCGCCAGAGAACTCATTGGCCGCACTTGGAGCAGCAGTGGCCCTGGGCGCATCGGAGGTTGAATTCGATCTCTGGTGGACTCGTGACGGAGAGATAGTATCCATCCATGATGCGACCTTGGACAGGGTGTCCACAGGAACCGGCCACGTGTATGAAAAGACATATGCCGAACTCCTGGACTACGATTTCGGCATAAAGGCCGGCGAGCATTTCAAGGGGCTAAAGATCTTGAAGTTCGAAGAAATCCTGAAGAAACTCTCCTGCCACACGATCATGAACATACACTTGAAGTCAATAGTCGATGAACCTTGGGACGAGACAGTGATCAAGAAACTAATCGATCTCATCTATGCCTACGACGCTCAGGACCATGTGTACTTCATGTCGGAGAACGGAGCTCTCCAGGACCAGCTGGCCCGCGTGGCACCGGACATCCCCCGCTGCATGGGCCGAAAAGGTAAAGAAGGCGACATCGTGGATGAAGCCCTGAAACACAAGTGCAGCATGGTCCAGTTCTCAAAGAGAGACCCTGACTTCAGCCAATCCCTGGTGGACAAGGCAAAGGCTAACGGGCTGCGCTGCAATATCTTCTATGCCGACGACCCTGAAGAGGCGGCCAAGTACTTCGCCATGGGAATCGACACCATCCTGACGAATGACTACCAGGTCATCTCAGACGCCACGGGCTGCCGATGATCAATCCTTGACTGTGAATGTGTAGCTTCCGGAAGGGAGTTCCTCCGCTTCAGGAAGTGAAACCATGCCTGTACAACCGGCAGGGATGGTGATGTTCCATGTGACTTCACCATCCTTGCGGGACCAGGAGCTGACGATCTCACCATAGCGGCTCTGAACGGTGGCTGAAGCACTTTCAAGGCCGATGCCTTTCCATCCGGGCACGAAGAGTATCTTCTTGTAACCGGGAGCCTCCGGAACCGGACGGATTCCCGCCAGGTCTTCATAGAAATAGATGTCGAAGCCTGCCTGCATGGGGTGGCAGTGCGAGCTTGAGAAGAGACTCACCTGGTCACCGTCATAAACAGGCAATGTCTCCCAAAGGGTCGTCGCGTCATACTTGGACCACATCCATTCGAAACTCCTGTGCCCTGTCTTTGTGAACGTCTTATAGGCAAGTTCTGCCTGCCCGTTCCTTGCCAGGGCGGAACCGATCCTGCACAGTCCGAAGATTCCAGTGTCGAAGAAATTGCCCCACAACCTCATGTGCATGGCAATACCTTTAGCCACATCTTCCTCTGATCCGACAGGGCAGAGTCCTAAATCCAAAGCCATGGCATCTGCTGTCTGCGAGCCGAAAGACTTGGAAAGAGGATTGTAGAACCTCGCTATGAAAGCTTCCTTGACGGCTTCCTTTTCAGCAGCGTAACGGGCACTGTCGTCACTGTGGCCAAGAATGGCGGCCACCTGCTCCATTATGGTAAGGTCATAGTAATGGAATGCTGTAGATGTCAGTTCCACCGGAGTGGTTGCTTTTCCGTTAGGAGTGCACCAGTCTCCAAGTCCGGTCATCACAATGTGGCCTACGGTAATGGATGTGATGTAGTCGGTCCACTGGGCCATCATGGGATAATATTCCTCCAAGGCAGCCTTGTTGCCGCCATAGAGATACAGGTGCCATGGCAACTGGACCACTGCCGTTCCCCAGTCCGGAGAAGCCACACCGCAAAGGCGCTTTCCAGGAGCGATCATGTAGGGGATGCCGGATGCCTTGTCGGTATAATAGAAAATACTGTTCTTAAGTAGGTGATGCAGGGTATTCTTCTCTTCCACCGAAGATGTGGAACGGATATCGTCCATGTACTTGAACAGGAAATTGTCCATGTCGTAGCCTACCATTGCCATCTTTATGTAGGCATGGGCATCTCCGAGCCAGCCGCATTTCTCACGGGTCGGGCAATCCATCGGGACACCGACGATGTTGCCCTGGACGGTCCTGAGTGCCATCTCATGAAGCCTGTTGAGCTGGGCTGAAGAAGATGTGAATGTAGCGGTCTTTACAAGGTCGGTGTGGACAAGCACAGCCTCAAGCCAATCCTTGGCTGGAACGACAGAGGGATTGTCACAAGAAAGTTCAGCATACCGGAAGCCGTGGTAAGTGCCACGTGGCATCCAGATTTCCTTTCCGGTGCCAGCGCTGATGTATTCATCGGTCTGGACCGGCACTACTGCGATTCCAGTCGAACGGAAATCGACACCCTTGCCAGGGCCGTTTATTTCTTCACCTGTCCTGACGGTCACTTTGGTTCCAGCGGGCAGGTTGACGGTCAAGCGGATGTCGGCAGTGTTGTTGGTCCCGAAATCATAGACCCATGTTCCCTCTTCCGTCTTCCACATGGCGACGGCAGGCAAAGCCTCATGAAGCCTTATGGCTGGCATGATCTGGGAACGCAGCTGGGGCGGGACGCCATCCGCAGGAGTGATGCATGGACGCCATCCGTCATTGCCGCCACCGACACAAGCCCAGTCCGACAAAGCCTGACGGGCATCATAGACCTCTCCGCTGTAGATGTTGGCTTTCACGACAGGGCCTTCTTTCCACTGCCACAGGCTGTTTGAGGAAACGACCTCCCTGCGTCCTCCTTTGTAGTCAACTACCAGCTGGAACCTGAGCATCGGTTTCCCATAACTGAAATCGGCAAACACAGTGCTCTGGCCATACCAGCCATCATAGAGCATAATTCCAAGGCAGTTGGCTCCCGGTTTCAACAGTTTAGTCACATCAATGGCGCTGTACAGGGCATACTGCTCATAATTCGTCTGAGCAGGATCCAGGATCCTGGTGGGGTCGGCATATTCACCGTTGATGAAGAGGTCAGCAGCTCCGACTCCACAGACGAACGCCGTGGCACGCTCGATACTCTTTCCAAGGGTAACTTCCCTCCTCATGTAAGGCATCCTCATGCCTTCCTTCCATTCCGGAGAAATCCAAGTTCCCTTCCAGTCGGAATCAGACAGTCCGGTGGAGAAACTAGCAGGTGAAGTCCACTCGGATCTCTTGCCGTTACCGTCCCAGATCCTGACTCTCCACCAATATGTGGTAGCGGAAGCATAATCCTTCACTTCCGGACGGATTCCGAACTGGGTGTCCGAATCCACTTTCCCGGAGGCCCAGATGTCAGCCTTTCCGGAGCGAAGCTTCTGAAGGGAAGAGGCGATCTGGATCTCATAAGCTTTCTGGGATGCCCCCTGTCCTGTCCCTTCAAATTTCCATCCGAGCATCGGCTTCTCGATTCCAAGAGGGTTGTCCAAGAAACAGCACTGAGGCTGGACTGGCCTGACTGCAGAAGCAAAAGCTGCATAAAGGCCGATGAAAAGCAAAGATAAAGTAAGGAATAAACGTCGCATATGTCTGAATATTATTTTTTAACCTTTAATGTAATAGACTTGCCTTCAGGGACGATGCGGAACACTTTACCATCGCCTTCTCCGCGAAGGTCCTCGACGGTCCCTTCCGTCACTGACAACCCATAGTCCCGCCCCTGGGCGGATGCTTGGATTTCCTTAGGACCGATCTGTCCGAATGGCAGTTTTACACCCGGCACGGTAGTGAGCTCAAGGTTCCATGGACCAGTCTTGCCCTTGGATACGATAATGATTCCGTCCTCGGTAAACTTGATGGTGAAACTGCCGTCACCTGATCCGGATGGCCAGGTAATCTCCTGGATGCTATCGTTTTCCAGAGACTTGAACACAGGATCACCTCCTGAGAATGAAGGTGCGATGAAACGGAGCCCTGCCATATTCCCGACTGCGCTCCAAAGGCAACCATCGACGATGGGTAAAGTCTCATAATGGAAGACCGGCAAAGTGTCCGGATGATCCATGTATTCGGAACGAAGGTTCTCATCGAAGAGATGGATGTCACGGAACTTAAGGCACCCCTCTTCCCAAAGAAGGTTGGCACGGTAATTCCGGCTGTTGAACCAGAGGGTTTTACGTCCCTGCGAGCGGTTGTCTTCGGTCGTGATGACGGAAGTCGGAGGAGTAATGGAATACTTCTCCTTGAACCAACGGCCGGTTTCGCCGAGGGTCTCGATCCGGACCTTGCCCTCCCGGGAAAGTTCGACAAGCCTCTCCGTCTGGGTCACGAAGCCTTTTTCCATCGGCCCCCAGGTGAACGAGTTCTCTTGACCCACCTGGACATAATTAAAGCCAAGATGAGGTTCCTCGGTGAACATCCTGAAGAACCAGTCTATCCACTCTGGGTTGCCTCCGCCTTCGATGTAGACAGGTTCAAGGGTTGCGACACTCTGCACCGCTCCTCCCAAACCGGCCTCGTACTGGTAGATCGGATCGCTTCCAAGCATCCTGAACACAGGCAAAGGTATTCCGCCGGCTTCAGTCTGGGCAGGCATGTAGCAATTCTGGCGGCTGGGATAGTAGCCTCCGTTCCAGTACCCGCCCCAAAGGGTGTAACCGTCAGTACCTACCTGGTCGCGGCATATGCACGAAGCATCGATCGAGTACTTGTCTGAGAAATAGGCAAGGGTGGCGGCATCTATGAACCATGATCCCACTGACTTGGGATATTCACCGAATATTTCCTTGAACTTCTCCATATAGACATCGACCAGGACCGGTCTTTCTTCTGGAGTATAGCCCAATGAGAAATCAACGTTTGCATGCCAGTCCCAAGGGTAGCGTCCTCTCCATTCAAGTCCTGCCGCCTCAACATGGGGCTGGGTTATCTCCCACCATGCACCAACCTCGCATCCCCTCTCCATCTCTTCTTTCATCAGTTTCTGGTAGGAAGGATCGATCAGGGCATCATATTGGAGAAGGTAAGTCCCGACCAGACCCTTGGAGCGAAGATCCTCGGCCTGGGAACGGACCGTCTCGAAAAGGACTTCTTCGGTGTATTCATCGACGCGTGGCTCAGTATACCGCACGAAATTGATGATGTTCACGATGCGCGGTGAAGCCTCCTCTTTTCTGCCGCCATCACATGAAGGAAGCAGGCAAAGAAGAGAAGCAAATGCAAACGCAGGAAGTAGATATCTCATATTCATTTATTTAAACAATATTTCAAAGCGGCAGCTATGTTGACTGAACTCTCCCAGGGCCGGCAGGGCGTATTGTAGGGAATTCCATCGACATAGTATTCGACCCAGGAAAGCGAACTGTCCCTGAGGTCCATCATCTTCCGGTAGATTTCCTCCGAAAGAGGATGGTCATATTCGGAAAGGGCATAGAGGAAAAGCCCATAATCATAGCCAAGGACTATGTTCCTTTCATCGATCCTCCCGGTCCTCCTGTAAAGATCGACAACCTGGTCCAGCAATGACCGTTTTTCTTCATCCGAGAACAATCTGGAATCGATGTAGACCGGGAAGAGGAAGGCTGAAGGGATGCTGTACCTCTCCGGAGAGGGTGGCTCGATGCCTGAAGTGTCCTTCTTCATGCAGTCTTCACAGAAATAAAGGCCTTTCTTGAAATGATAGGTGACCGGATAATGCATCGTGGGAGCACCCGGATAGAGGCAGACTCCCGGACGTGTCGCAGGATAGGAGACTTTTTCTTCGCGTCTGGGGTTGTTGATGCAGAACTTCCCGTCCTCGAAGAAATTACTTCTGTAAGAAGAGGAGCAGACATCGATGTCTTTTCGCAGGGCCTCGATATCTTCTTTGCTCCATGACTCCGATGGATGATCTTCCAGGAATTCGAGAAGCCTCCTGCTCCCTTCTATGAACAGCAAGGTAGCTTCAGCCGAACCATGGCACATGACATGCCGAGGGATGATTCCTCCAGCGATGTAGGTCTCATCCCCGTTGAAAGGGAGCATTCCGTCGATTATGTCAGACTGCTGCGCGTTGACGGCCCATTTGAGCATGGGCTGGATCTTCTGGAGGAACTTCAGGTCATTGCTCTTGTAGTAGTAGTCCATGGCCTGGACGACGAGGTAGCCGGTGATTTCGGAATTATCATCCTCGTGACAATGGAACTGACCCGTAAAACCCATCGGCTGTGCATTGTGGATAAGTCCGTATTCCTGCCAAATCCTGAAATAGTAATCCAGGATTGCCTTGGCCCTGTCGAGATGTCCCATGGCCAAGAGGCCGCGGGAAACCCCATACTGGTCCCTGACATAGGCCATGTGGTAATTCTTCCCGGCGAGCACTCCCCCGCCCAGGTCCTGCTGCGAAATGACGTAGTTGCTCACCATCCTGACGGTAGAGTCCAGTTCGCTTCCAACTTTCGGCAGAACCCTCTGGGTACGCTTCCAATACCTTACGCTCTTCCTGAATATATGTCCGGTTCTCCTGGTGCGGACGTGCTTCATCTGGGCGGAGAGTCCTTCCGGAGAGTCTGAAATCACCACGAAAAGGGCTCCCTTACCATTCACGGACAGCGACATTTCCGCTTCCCCAGACTGCTCGAGCTCGGCCTGTCCGGTAGTGAAGACCATGGCATGGTAAGAGGATGGTGATGAATATGCCGAATAGAAAGGCACACCAGAAGAAAGGCTTATCGTCCATGCAGAGGAACTGCCCTTTACCTCAGCCCTTGCAACTTTCAAATGGTCCAGGTACGACCTGGACTCCGGTAAAAGGTCCACCTTGAAAGAAATGGGGCTTCCTGTCTTGAAATCCCTTATGAATATGTCATGCTTGGGAGATACCACATCCTTGATTTCCGACTTTCCTCCATCCAGGACGACTTTCCACACTCCGCTCATCCTGACAGGGAAGGATTTGATGCCTGATTTCTCAACAAGAGACAATGACAGCAATGTCGGCGATGAATATGTCGGGCCGAACACAGCCGTGATGTCGGCATCCTTGGCATAGACGCAGACACGGCCGTTACCGATGGCATGAGTCCCGCTGATGCCGGTGTTGCCTGCTGAAACGATGGCAGAAACTGTCAAGTAAAACAAAGAGAACAAGAAAAACCTGAACCTCATGATAGTGCGTCACTGAATAGTCATGCAATTTAACGAAAAAACCGATGGTAAGCAAACCGGTTCGGGAGTTCAAGTCTAAACTATAATTATTATATTCGCGAAGACAATCTGATAATATGTTCTGCGACCACATCCTTTCAATCGCAAGGCAGGAAAACATCTCATTCGCAGAAGCGGCAACGAAGATAAAGGAAATAGGCTTTGAAGGAGTCGATGTCCGGGTGCGTCCCGGCAGGAACCGGCTGCATTCCGAAACGTGAGCGAAGCCCTCAGATAGGGAGTATCACAAACACCAGGGCATCCCATAAAGCATGGCTAACGATCAGGGCCGGAAGTGCCTTGGGACACATCATGTAGATGAAACCCCAGACAAGACCGGCGACAAGGGCGGCCATGACCAACATGAAATTGAATGACCAGATGTGGACGAGGGCATAGATCACGCTGGTCAGGATGAACGCCAGGCAAGAACCCGACTTCCTGTCTGAGAACAACCTGCACATCGTCCGTTGCACATAACCCCGCCAGAAAAGCTCTTCCGCCGGTCCTATCAAGAACAGGAGAAGCAATGCTATGACCGGAGCAGGAAGTCCTGTTTTCATTGAATAAACGGCATCGACCTGCGGGCGAGCGAAATCAAACATCAATGACGAGAGCCTGTCACCTATCCAGAATATTCCCCACAGGAAGAAGGCGATAGCGATTCCGCAGCACAACTGGAGCAAAGGCTTATCGACCGATAGCAATTCCTTCGTATCGGGTGAGAAGAGGAGGGCGCACGAAGTCAGGATGACTGCCGAAACGGACATCACGATCCAGAAATTTGGAGCACCTCCGGTCCATGGACTGAACATGTAGAACCACAGCAGGGCAGCCATGGCAATTGAGAAGGTCAGGCTCCGCAATTCCTTTATCATAGCATCACGGAAATGAACAATCCTGCCGAAAGCAAGACTGAGAAGGTCATCTGCAGTTTTGCCGATGCCTGGTCCAGTCCCTTCATGGCTTCCAACCCCAACCTGTCATAACCGCATGCCTGCTTTAAGTTCTTCCAGGCCTGGATCCCGGCCACAAGGCAGATAAGCGACATCGGATGGAGCCTTCCTACCCCCACGGCAACGATCACGCAAAGGAAAGGAATGACCATGTAGGCGGCATATAGCACGCTTGAAGCCTTTCCCCCTATCAGCATCGCGAAAGTCTTGATGCCGGCGGCGCCGTCTGATTCTATGTCAAAGGTATTGTTCGCGTGAAGAACAGATACGGTGATCAGCCCTATGGGGAGCGAGAGCACAAGGGCGTCCCAATGCATCTCCCCCGTGACGGCATACACTGTTCCAAGGACTGGGAGTATCCCGAATATGATGAACACATCCAAGTCGCCCAGAGCATGATACTTGAGGAAAGAATACAAGAGTGTCAGCAACACTCCCACACCTCCTATGGCAAAGAGGACAGGGCCACTGAGAACGGCTATGCAGATTCCGATCAATATTCCTATATCAAGAAGTATGAAACTGAACCTCAAGTACTCAGATGGTTCGTAGTGATGGAACACTAGGTTGGGGACTGCGAAAGCGTTCTCATTGTCAACACCGCTCTTGTAATCGAACCAGTCACTCAGCACATTGCCTGCGGAATGGAGCACCACTACTCCCAGCAGGCAGAGAATAAAAACGAAATAGGGCTTGGGACCTGATGGAATCAGCCCCTTGCTGAACAAGTAAGCGAAAGATGCCAGTACCGGCATAGTGGAAACAGGAAAGGACCAGTAACGAGTCACGGTGAACCAATCCTTGAGCGAATGCTTTCCCATATCAGATTCTTCGAATGTTTTGCAGCACGAAGATACGCATTTCCAATAAAAGAAGCACCTACTAAATATTGTGATAATTTAGCAATTCTAGCCAAAAGTAACAAATTTTAAAGCTACCTTTGCAGACTCTTTATAAATCATTCACAATGAAGAACACTTCAATCCTTTTGCTGACCCTTACTTTGGTTGCGTATTCCTGCAGCGACAGGAACCGGCCTGACGTAAGCAAGCTCGTTGACAATTATGCACAAGTTACCATTCCCGCTCCGGATCTTTCCGGCATAACTGACAATGGTAAAGAAGTCCTCAAACTGTACCGGATGGCTGCTGACGAGGTAGACAAAATCTACTGGCAGCAGTATTTCGGAGACAAGGAATCCTTTCTCGGTTCCCTGAAGGATCCTTCTGAAAAGCTGTATGCAGAGATCAACTATGGTCCCTGGGACCGCATAGACGGAAAGCCCTTCCTCCAGGGATTTGGAACCAAGCCCGAAGGAGCCTGCTTCTACCCTGCGGACATGACCGACGAGGAATTCGCTTCTTGGAGCGATCCAGACAAGAAGAGCCCCTACACCCTTGTCAAACGGAATCAGGATGGAAGCCTCAAGACCGTCTGGTACCATAATGAATATTCCGGGAATATCAGCAAGATTGAAGAGTACCTGAACCATGCAGCCGATGTCACGATCAAGGAGAGCGTCCGCAACTACCTCCTCCACATGATCGACGGCCTGAAAACCGATGATTATTTCAACAGCTACAAGGCATGGCTGGAAATGAACGACAGCAAGATGGACCTTGTGATCGGTCCCATCGAAGCCGTGGACGATGCAATCTATGGAACCAAGGCCTCTTACGGAGCCTATGTGCTGCTCAAGAACCTCCAGCGCACTGAAGAACTCAATGCCATCTCCGCACGCATGCCCGAACTTCAGAAAATGCTTCCAGGGGACCCCGCCGACCACGATTTCGTGCCTGGCCGTGAGTCTGACATATTCTCCTGCAACGTACTTTACTGCAGCGGCTACACCAATGCCGGATTCAAAGTCATCGGAATCAACTTCCCTTACGACACTAAGGTCCAGGAAGAATTAGGAACACGTACCATCATATTCGACAACATCATCCGCGAAAAGTTCAACCGGACTGTCCATCCCGTCGGCAACGTGCTCCTGGAGGATGTCTATCAGCCTCACGTGGATGCCAGTGCCTTCTATTGGATCATCGTGTTCCGTGAGATTGCCAAGGGCCTTGGAGTGAAAGAGACCGTCAATGGCAAGGGCACCGTCGCCGAGGCTCTCGGCAATGAAGCCCTGGTGCTGGAAAAAGCCAAATCCAACATCCTTGGCACCTGGCTATGCGCCCAGGAGGCAGAGGCCTACAACATCTCGGCCCTCTTCCAGAAAGAAGACGTTCTGACAACCTTCGTCACAAACACAATCCGCTCCACACGTTTCGGTGCCTCCGACCCTACGGGCATAGCCAACATCCTGGTCTACAATTACTTGCTTGAAAGCAAAGCCATCACCTGGAATCCTTCCGGACGCTACAGCATAGACTACGAAAAGACTTGGAAAGCCCTTGAAACCCTCGGAGCGGAAATCCTGCGCATCCAGGCCCATGGCGACATAGATGCCGCCAACTCATGGATCACCAAATACGGCGTCGCAGGTCCCGAGAGCCTGTCCGACAAACGAGCCCTCGAAAGCGCTGGGATCCCCGTTGACATCCGCTTCTCCTATGAATAAACCATCAATGCGATCGTAATCAAACACCATGTTCAAGAATTTCACTGGTTTCCATCTGGTTGAACAGATGCACAAGCTGGGTCAGCACAACAGGTTCAACCCCGCCATATTAAAGAAGAAAAGCTTAGGCCTCATCTTCGTTGCAATCATCGTCCTGGTCCTTTGGCTCCTTCCCACCGAATCATTCGGGATCGACGGCCTCACTCCGGTCCAGCAAAGGATTATCGCCATATTCGTCTATGCCACCCTGATGTGGGTGCTGGAACTGGTCCCAGCCTGGGCCACTTCGGTCTCCATCATGGTCTTCCTGCTGCTATGCACCTCAGACTCAGGGATAAAATGGATATGCAACCCCCACACGGCCGGCCAGCTCCTCAGCTACAAGCAAGTCATGGCGAGTTTCGCAGACCCGGTTGTGATGCTCTTCATCGGCGGATTCGTCCTGGCGATTGCCACGACCAAGACCGGCCTGGATGTCCACCTTGCGCGAGTCCTACTCACCCCCTTCGGGAAGAAGAGTGAAAACATCCTGCTGGGCTTCATGCTTGTGACCG
>CADBMD010000098.1 GCA_902795735.1 uncultured Bacteroidia bacterium | reverse complement strand
AGGACTCCGGATTGGATGAAAAGGATATTACGGTATATTCAGTCGGCCGAAAGATGAATGAGGCCATGCGTAAGGCGGGGTTTGTCTCTCCTGCTGATTATTCCCGCATGGCTGATTCTCCAAGCTATGAGGCTGCTTCCGCCCTGGCACAGGAACTTATGGATGGTTTCCTGAAAGGTTGTTTCGACAAGGTTGAGCTGGTCTATAACCATTTCAAATCCACTGCTTCCCAGGTAGTAACCAGGCAGACCTACCTTCCTCTAGACTTGGCCTCGGAGCAGCCTTCCCTCAATGTGTCAAAAAAACCGGATGTCTTTGAAGAAGAATTCCCTAGGCCCAAGAATCCCGAAGACTTGATCATCGAGCCTTCTCCTAAGAAACTTGTCGAGGACCTTCTTCCAAAAGTCACTCGATTGAGAGTGTACACTACCCTTCTGGACAGCAATGCGGCTGAACATGCTGCAAGGACGGTCGCCATGCAGACTGCAACCGACAACGGCAATGATCTCCTTGAAGAGCTTACCCTTGAGTACAACAAGGGGCGTCAGCAGAAGATTACCTCAGAAATCCTCGACATCGTAGGAGGTTCATTCAATCAGTGACCGTGATTTCAAACGTGCTGAATACTAGTAATTCAAGTATATTCCATCCCCAGTTTTCGAGGGGATGGACTTCGCATAAGTCCTTATTAGCCAGATTTGTGCATATCACGGTCTTCTTATTCTTCATCTCTTCTTGTGCCTTCGGTCATGACCGTGTAATTCTCGGCGATGAGAGGTTTGAAGAATACCTTCCGGATTTACAAGGAAAAAGGGTAGCGGTTTTCAGCAACCAGTCCGGAATCGTCGGGGATGTCGTCACGGAATCTGGGTTCGGGCCGCATCTTGTTGATGTGCTTATCGGCAAAGGTGTGGACGTTCGGGCGATCTTTTCTCCTGAGCATGGCTTCAGGGGGACAGCCGATGCAGGGGAACATGTCGCGAGCGGAATCGATGAAAAGACGGGTGTAGAGATCCTTTCTCTCTATGAAAAAGGATCCAGGACTCCTGGCAAGGAAAAGATGGACAAGTTCGATGTGCTTCTGGTTGACATCCAGAACGTGGGCCTGAGGTACTACACCTACTATGTCTCGATGTTCCATCTGATGCAGGCTTGCGCAGAGTATGGAAAGAAGGTTATCGTACTGGATCGTCCGAATCCGAACGGGTTCTATGTGGATGGCCCTGTCTTGGATTTGAAATACCGTTCCGGTGTCGGCTGGCTTCCGATCCCTACGGTCCATGGAATGACCCTGGGGGAACTTGCTCTGATGATCAATGGGGAAGGCTGGCTTGAGGGTGGACTGCATTGCGACTTGAAGGTAGTGCCTTGCCTTGGTTACACCCATCAGACAAAATATTCATTGATAATGCCTCCTTCTCCCAATCTCAAGAGCATGAGGGCGGTTTATCTCTATTCCTCGACTTGCTATTTCGAGGGGACTGTCGTTTCTCTTGGCAGGGGGACGGATTCTCCTTTTGAGATATTCGGACATCCTGACATGTCTGGGTACTCTTTTTCCTTCACTCCGAGGAGTGTTCCCGGGGCGAAGAATCCTCCTCTCAAAGATCAGGAGTGCCATGGTGTTGATCTTCGTGGGAAGCCGTTGGAAGAAATATGGGAAGAGGGGATCAACCTTGAATATGTCATTTCAGCTTACCGTAGCCTTGGTTTGGGGGAGGCTTTCTTTGGTAAGAATAATTTCTTCGATCTTCTCGCGGGTGTTGGTTATGTCAGGGAGATGATTGTTTCTGGTGCTTCTGCAGCTGAGATAAAGTCTCGCTGGGCGGACGATGTCGAGGCTTTCAAGGAGCGTCGCCGCCCTTATCTCCTCTATGCGGAGTAGATCATATCCTGCTTCGCCACTGTGCACACACACCTTTTTGCACCTTATTCTAAAAGTATAACGGAAGCGAATCTCCCGATTGGCTTCCGTTTTATTATTCAATATAACTATTGAGTCAGTTTTTGGTTTATGAGTAAAAAATAATTATGTCATTTTTCTTTAATACCATTTCCGTGCCAAAACTGACCAGACGGATATTTATTTTTAAAATTTTACTCAATCTACCGGGTGCTATTACGGCATCAACAAAACCAACGGAATCGGCTATTCCGAAACCGGCCTGACTGACAGACCATAGCACCGATAGTCGCTGTATCGTTGGACGCTGTTCTCACGGAAGACCAGATTGAAGGCTTGGTCTGAATACAAATCGTCT
>CADBMD010000097.1 GCA_902795735.1 uncultured Bacteroidia bacterium | reverse complement strand
TACCTCAACGCCAAGGTTGGCCACACTTGATGCGCTTTGCCGGTACATCGGACATAAAGACTTCAAGTCGTTCCGGCAGGCGTTAAAAGATTCCGGTGCCATAGTTTCCTCATTTTTCACCTCCAAGGCTGTTGAGGCCTCATCTCTTGAGGATGGGGACCGGTTGATACTTGGCTGGGCACCTAACCGGTTGGTCAGGCTCCGTTTCATTGGAGGGACTACCTTCGAAGTCGAGTCTGTGGAGAACGCCAAACTCCGCCCCGGCGATCGTTTCGAAGCCTCCGAGTTCATCCTCGGCGCCCCGCTGTTCATCAGTTCTGTCCGTCGTGCCGACGGCTCTGTCACCCCGCCCTACGTCGCCGCCAAGGCCGAAGGACTAAACGTCCTAGACATTCTCCCAGAGAACTAGATATCGTCTTTTTTAAATAATTTATTTTGCATTATTTAATTTAAATGATATATTTGTGCTGGACCAGTAATGAAGATTATGAGACCAGCAAACCCTTTTTACACGTCGAACAGGATTCCTTCCGAGTACTTCTGCGACAGGAATAAAGAGACTGAAACTCTTGTCAAGGAGATTCTTAGTGGAAACAATATGATATTGATCTCTCCTCGCAGAATGGGGAAGACAGGCCTTGTCAATCATTGTTTCCAAGACGAAAGGATAAGCGGCTTTTTCGAAACATTTTTCATTGACATATACGATACCACCAGCCTGAAAGAATTCACCTTCAGGCTGGGGAAACAAGTCTATGACCGAATGTCCATCGTGGATAAGGTCAAAGCCGTCGGATTTCTTAACTGTCTTGGATCCCTGAGGGGAGAGTTTACCTATGATCCATCTGCAATGGCACCCAGATTTGCCTTGTCGGTCGGACAGATTCGCCGTCCTGAACTTACCCTCGATGAGATATTGTCTTATCTTGAGAGTCTTGACAAGCCATGCATCATAGCTATAGATGAGTTCCAAAGAATAGGTGACTATGAGGAGAAGAATGTGGAGGCCATGTTGAGAACAAAGATCCAACACCTTTCAAATGTCCGTTTCATATTTTCCGGAAGTGAACGTCATGCTCTCTCACTTATGTTTTCGAGTCACTCCAGGCCTTTTTATAGAAGTGCGGGTGTCATGGAGTTGCAGCCTATAGATGAATCAGTCTATGTCACTTTCGCCAGCAGGCTTTTCGCTGATTATGGGAAGACGATTTCCAAAGAGGCTATCGTTGCGACTTACAGGTTGATGGACGGATACACTTACTTCATCCAAAGGACGTTGAACCATATTTTCTGGGAGACTCCTCAGAATTGGGAAGTGACTGAAGATGAGATTCCTCAAAGGGTCGATGAAATCCTTGACTCAGAGAGCGCAACATTCAAGAATATACTTTCGATGCTGACGATGAATCAGCGCCTGTTGCTCTCAGCCATTGCCATCGATCGCAAGGCGGTGAATATCCTTTCTGCAGAGTTTGTTTCCAGGCATAACCTCGGGGTCCCAAGTTCAGTCCAGTCCTCGGCACGCTCCCTTCTCAAAAAAGGGTTTATTTCCAGATTGGGTTCAACGTATTATATTGATGACAAGTTCCTTGAGCTTTGGCTCAGGCGGGAGGCCGGGGTTTAGAAAGATATACCGATTCCGATTTCAAGTGATGCGGCCTTGAGGGAGATGGTGCTGATGCCGGCGGAGGCGGAGAAGTGGCCTTTACTGAATATGATACCTGAGTCGACGCAGAGTCCTTTGGCCGAATAGTCCGAGACTTCGGCCCACTTGCCAGATGCATCCTCCCAGAGCGTCCTGGCGCTGCCATAGCCGGAACCGACGTACAGACTGAGCGGACCAGAGATTCTGAATATTCCTCCGGCTCCGGCTGACATGTCCGTGTGACATTCCTTGCCGCTTGTCCAGATGATATGACCGTCGGATGTCCCGTCGCTGCTGCATGAATAGTCGGCTTTCATGGATTTGAAGTTGGACCTCCCCTTGATGTAGATGCCACATCTTTCACCTGTGAAGGTAACCATGCCGCCATAGGATATGGCATCAGGGCGCCAGGCTCCGAGGATTAGAAGGCCTGCTGAAAGATCCTTCGATTGCTTCGCTCCCTCAGGATGACGTGATAGGTTGTCATTCTGAGCGAAGCGAAGAATCTCTCCGGTCCCTGAGCTAAGCAGAAAGTCCGGCCTCCACTCAAGCTTCGGCACTTCCATTTCCGGCCTTTCGACCTTCAGCCGGGGCTTGTCTGTCCTTGCACCCATCCCTTCGAACGCCACTGTGTAACGGCGCCGTATGCGTTCAAATCTGTCCTTCTGGGCAGTGGACATATTTCTCGATCCTCTTTGGAGGGATGACCTGAGTTGCGACACCTGCTCGAGCAGGGAGGTGAGTTCCTCCGGAGTAATTTGCTCGCCCCGTAACGAGCGCTCCCTAAGGAGGATACATCTGTCACAGATGGATTCATAACTGTCAAGGGCCCTGTCCAGACGGATATCCTGTCCGTATGCCACCGTCCCAAAGAACAACGACACCGCTATAAGGATGTATGACAGCTTATTCTGCAATACTATTCTGACTTACCAATAACTTTAATTATTTGGCTTTGCAAATGTAGGCAAAAATGCGGATATTTGACTATGCTAATATCCTCAGAGTTCTTCGGTGATCCTTCTGCACAGACCCCGGTCGGTTCTTCGGCCAGGGAGCTCGTCAGCAGTTCCGAGGGAGGATATTCAGAAATTTGGAAGTTCGACCGTGGCGGACGCTTCAGGGTTATCAAATGCCTGAAGCCTGAGTTTCGCGGGAACCCACTCTACGAAAGGCTCCTACAGAAAGAATTCGAGATCGGATATTCATTGGACCACGAGGGCATCTGTGAGTATTATTCCTTAAAAAAAGACACTGAACTTGGCAACTGCATCGAAATGGAATGGGTGGACGGGCGTACATTGGAGCAGTTCCTTTCGGAAGGGAAGCATGACCGGAGTGTCTATGACAAGATTGTCGGAGAGATTTGCGCCGCCCTGTCATACATGCATGCTAAGCAAGTACTACACCGGGACCTCAAGCCCTCCAACATCCTTGTGACGTACAATGGCAATAATGTGAAAATCATAGATTTCGGGCTTTCTGACGCTGATTCTTCTTCAGTCCTGAAGACTCCTGCCGGAACGGCGGTCTTTGCTGCGCCGGAAGTCCGTTCCGGAGGCAAGGCTTCTGTCCGGAGCGACCTGTATTCCTTGGGAATGGTGATGTCTCTATTCCCGGTAAGGAAATATTCGCCAATCGTCCGCAGGCTCTGTTCCCAGAAGCCTGAGGGGCGTTATTCATCAGTTGCCGAAGTCCAGAAAGCTCTGAAGAGCGACATGTCCGTCGTCTCCGGAATAGTGTTCATTCTGTTAATCGTCTTGATGGCTCTCGTCCCGGTTCTCGAAAAGCGCCTTGATAAGGTTTCTGGCCCTGAGCCTGCGGTACCGGCCCCTGAGTCTGTGGGGCAGGTCCCTAAATCGGTGGGAGGCCAGACCGATACCACTGCTATCCTGAACGAAGTGAAGGATCCCGCAGTGAAGAATCCCCCCAAGCCCGCTCCCAAACCCACCCCCAAGAAGTCCAACGAGACCCACCTCATCGACGAACTCTTCCGCCAGGCCACCGAGCTGTTCGAATAAACAATCCCATTATTTTAGAAGCTTCGATCACGGGAGCAGGTACCTGCTCGGTTCCTACGATTGTGAAAAAACAAGCTGACTTATTATCTCGAAAGGATCACTGGCCGTGAAGCGGATCATGTTGAAAACGGCTATCTATAATCTTTTGTGGTTCCTTCTGCCAAACGAGATGAATACTTGATCCATGAGAGATAAACTGAATGACTTCGCCCGAATCTAACTGATTCGGGAAGTGATTGAGAGGTTGCGCCATGTTTTTGTGTATGATTTTACACAGTCAGTATGAAGACAGTATGGATGATTCTTCAAGTTACATTCTTTGAGAATGATCCTGACCTTTGAATAGTCCATTGAATTAATTATCTTTGTTAAAATACGGAAATGTCCGGCTTTTTCTCGCTGGCGAACCTAGGAAATTCGATAGGCAAGAGAAAAGCGGATGCTCCCACCGTATCTATATCTGTAGATTCCGGCGTGGGCTGCGCGCTTATTCCATTGTCAAGGCTTCCTAGGGCCTGCCAGCAGGAATAATGCCGCCGGCCCACGTTTCTGTCGTTATTTGAACCAATGTGAACTTGAATTAAATTGAGCCAAGGCGTATATTAGCCCGATCAGAACGTGTATAGAATAATAAGTTAAAAATCACATCATGGAAAAGAAGAAAACTAACTATGTTTCACCTGAATTCGAGGAAATTATCATTGCGACTGATTCCCATATCCTGGAGGCTAGTGCAGGGGGAGGTAATCAAGGTGGCGGTGGCGATGTATGTACCGATGACGAAGAATAAATATGAAAAAATATCTTTTATTACCTGTTGCAGCAGCCATCGCTATTGTTTCTTGTCAGAGGTCTGACGAACAGATTCCTTTGGATCCAGATGGCATTTCGACTGTTGTCATGAAGTTGTCACCTTATGACGGTGATGGTCAAGACACGAGGACAACTTACTATTACAATTCAGCAGATAACCTGTTTACGTTCCTTTGGGCAGAGGGCGATGCTGTAGGTATCATCTCTTCCGAAGGAAGCCAAATGAAGTTTCCTATCAAGGAACAGTATTATGGACAGGTTGAGGCTTCTTTCGATGGAAGAGGATTTGCACTTATCAGCGGAGAACGTTATGCGAGTTACTGCCCCTTCATCCCTGATTATGACTTGGATCCTACCGCAGTACCGGTAGATTACACTGGTCAGACTCAGCGCGGGGACAACAGCACATCCCATTTAGGAGATTATGGATTCTCTGTCGCAATTGGTTCCGCTCCAACTTCCGGACAGCTTTATTTCAATTATCTTAACATCGGTTCTCCGCATCGTTTCCGGATGCCGGTGCTCCCAGGCTCCTATTCTTCTTTGACAGTGTCTGTTGATGAAGATAAATTTGTCACCAAAGGCACAGTGAACCTTAACTCGGAAGATGAGTCCTCTTTGATCTCCATAACTCCAACTGAGGTTTCCAATAGTATTCGACTGGATCTAGAGGAGACAACTATGGCAAGTGTTGGCAACTTGCGTTGCTGGATGATGGTGGCTCCAACCAATTTAGCCGGAAAGACGCTAAGGATGAAGCTGGAACAAGCGGATGGAAGTGCTTTGATTGCTTCAGCTGCCGGCTCAGATTGCCCTGCGAATTACCGGAAATTATTCTCTGCAGCTACCTCGGTGTACCCTTCTGAAAAAGAAGTTGAGAGTTCAGGAGGAACAATGTCTTTCCAACTGGTCAACTCAGCTACCCCTGTAGAAGTGTCTGTCGCATCTGCTGCTGACTGGATTACAATCAGCTCATCTTCCACAGATGACAGGGTAACTACTTACACATTCAATGTTACTGAGAACTCAGGTGCGGAGCGTTTGGGAGCTATTACTTTTACGGAAGTTTCGACCGGATTGGTCAATACTGTCCACGTTACACAGAAGAAAGCCGGTACCGTCATTGGAATCGGTGGATGGGATTCTGAGAACCGCTCCGGAAGAGCGAATTAATCATTTAAGAATATGAAAATAAATAAAATATATTCCTATGGGGCTATCCTTACCTTGGCAGTTTTCGCTTTCGGCTGCCAGCTGGATGACAGTTTTGAAGTCCAGGTTGAGGAGAAAGTCCCCATCTCGCTGAAAGGCGACATCAACCAGCTTGCCGTGACCCGTGCCTCCGACAACGGATTCGCTGCAGGTGATCAGGTCGGAATATGGGCTGTCAACTACAATGAGGACACTCCCGGCACCCTG
>CADBMD010000096.1 GCA_902795735.1 uncultured Bacteroidia bacterium | reverse complement strand
TTCGGCATGGATGAACCGGATAGCCTCGGGCAGGACCGGCTTGATCGAAGGATATTTCTCGCACACCATGTATTCGGTGCGCAGAAGTGTTGAGTATATACGCCGGACTATGTCCTTAAGGAACTCCAGGGTGCGCTGTCCGGCATCCATCACCCTTTCCCAGTCCCACTGGTCCACATAAAGGGAATGGGTGTTGTCCAGTTCCTCATCAGCCCGTATGGCATTCATGTCGGTATAGATTCCGTAGCCAGGCTCTATGTGGTATTCGGCAAGGGTGAGGCGTTTCCACTTGGCAAGGGAGTGGACTATCTCACAGACAGTCCCTTCCATGTCCTTGACAGGGAAACGGACGGCTCTCTCCACTCCGTTGAGGTCGTCGTTGATGCCGGTACCCTGTTTGACGAACAGGGGAGCGGTGACACGACGGAGCCGGAGTTCCGAAGACAGGTCCATCTGGAAGAAATCCTTGATCTCCTTGATGGCCCCTTCGGTCTGGCGAGGGCTCAGCAAAGGTTTGTAGCCTGATGGAACGAAAAGTCTCATAACATCTTCTCAGGACGCATCTGGGGGAAGAAGAGGACATCCTGGATCGTGGTCTGGCCTGTCATGAACATAGTGAGGCGGTCGATTCCCATACCAAGGCCTGAAGTCGGAGGCATGCCGTATTCGAGGGCACGCACGAAGTCAAAGTCGATGAACATGGCCTCGTCGTCGCCGTGGCTCTTCAGGGCAGCCTGCTCCTCGAATCTCTCAAGCTGGTCGATAGGGTCATTGAGCTCGGAATATGCGTTGCAAAGCTCCTTGCCGCAGACAAACAGTTCGAACCGCTCGGTAAGGGTAGGATCGGACCTGTGCCTCTTGGTCAGGGGAGACATTGCGACAGGGTAGTCGGTAATGAAGGTCGGTTCGATGAGATGCTCCTCGCAGTAGGCTCCGAATATCGCATCAATGAGCTTGCCTTCACCCATGGAAGGCTCGATCTCCACATTGAGTTTCTTGCAGGTCTCGCGCAGCTGGTCTACATCCATGCCTGCGATGTCCACTCCAGCATATTCCTTGATGGCCTGGAGCATAGGAAGACGGCGGTAGCCGGCCTTGAAATCGATCTCGTTCTCGCCGATCATCACCTTTGTGGTGCCGTGGAGAGTCAAGGCTATCTTTTCGAGCATCTTCTCCACGAATTCCATCATCCAGATGTAGTCCTTGTAGGCGACATAGATCTCCATGCAGGTGAACTCCGGATTGTGGGTCTTGTCCATTCCCTCATTGCGGAAATCCTTGGCGAACTCATAGACTCCGTCATAGCCTCCTACGATGAGCCTCTTGAGATAGAGCTCGTTGGCGATCCTCATGTAGAGGTCGATGTCCAAGGCATTGTGATGGGTTATGAAAGGACGGGCCGTGGCTCCTCCAGGTATCGACTGAAGGATAGGAGTCTCGACCTCCAGGCAGCCGGCTTCGTTGAAATATTCCCTCATGGTGGCTATGATCTTGGCCCTCTGGACGAAGACATCACGCACCTGCGGGTTGACGATAAGGTCGACGTATCTCTGGCGGTAGCGGAGTTCTGGATCGGAGAAACCGTCGTAGACCTTTCCGTCGGCGTCGGTCTTGACGATCGGCAGGACCCTCAGCGACTTGCTCAGGACAGTGATCTCCTTGGCGTGGACGCTCAGCTGACCGGTCTGGGTGATGAAAGCGAAACCCTTGATTCCGATGATGTCGCCGATGTCCAGAAGTTTCTTCCAGACGGTGTTGTACATGGTCTTGTCTTCTCCAGGGCAGATCTCGTCACGTTTGACATAGATCTGGATCCTGCCGGTGGAATCCTGGATTTCACCGAAAGAAGCCGCGCCCATGATCCTGCGCGACATGATCCTGCCGGCGATGCAGACATCCTGGCAGTTTCCCTTTTCGGGATCATATTCGGAAGCGATACCCTTGGCCGTGGAGTTGACCGGATAGAGAGGGGCCGGATAAGGGTTGATGCCTAGTTCCCTTAACTTTGCAAGAGACTCCCTGCGGATAATCTCCTGCTCGCTGAGTTCAATGTTTGCCATATCTTATGATGTAATAAAATACAAAAATACGACTTTTAAACTACAATTTGAAATTGTAATTCTTGAATAAAGTGATTATCTTTGTATAATATGGCCAGAGAGCGAAAATGGATAATCAAGGAACCGGCTGATCCGGAGAAGGTGGGAAGGCTTTCCGCCGAACTCGGAATTGACCGCGTTCTCTCGGAACTGCTTGTAAAAAGGGGAGTTGAGACCTTTGAGCAGGCTCGTTCCTTCTTCCGTCCCAGCCTTGACAACCTCCATGACCCTTTCCTCATGAAAGACATGGATGCCGCCGTCGAGAGAGTCCGCAAGGCCATAACCTCCGAAGAAAAAATCCTGGTTTACGGAGATTATGACGTCGATGGCACCACCGCCGTCGCCCTGGTGTATTCATTCCTGAGGAGATATTCACAGAACATCGATTTCTACATCCCGGACCGTTATGATGAGGGTTACGGCCTTTCCTACAAAGGAATAGACTGGGCAGGCGACGGAGGCTTCGGCCTGATCATAACCCTGGACTGCGGGATCAAGGCCAACGAGAAGGTTGAATATGCTGCCACAAAGGGAATCGACGTAATTATCTGCGACCACCATCTGCCGGAAGATACACTTCCCAAGGCAGTGGCTGTGCTGGATCCAAAGCGTGAGGATGATTCCTATCCTTTCGACGACCTTTCAGGCTGTGGAGTCGGTTTTAAGCTTGTCCAGGCATATTCACAGAAATATGGGATCCCCTTCGAGACGCTTATCCCTCTGTTGGACCTTCTGGTGGTCAGCATCGCGGCAGACCTCGTGTCGATGACGGGAGAGAACAGGATCCTTGCCCATTTCGGCCTCAAGCAGCTCAACGAGAATCCCCGCAAGGGCCTCCTTGCAATGGCTACCTTGTCCAAACTTGAGCCAGGGCACCTTACCATTGATGACATCGTCTTCAAGATCGGTCCGCGCATCAACGCAGCGGGCAGGATGGAGACAGGTCGGCTGGCAGTGGAACTGCTGACCGTGGCGGATGAACATGTGGCCAGCATAGTGGGCGAGCAGATCAACAACAATAACAACGAGCGGAAGAGCATCGACCGCGAGATTACCCAGGAAGCCCTGGAAATGGTCAGCAACGGAACCGCCTTGTCGACTGGTGCGGCTACGATCGTCTACAATCCGGCCTGGAACAAGGGCGTTGTCGGAATCGTTGCGTCCAGGCTTGTGGAAGCCTTCTACAAGCCTACGATAGTCCTTACCAAGTCGAACGGATTTGTTACTGGATCCGCCAGGAGCGTTGCCGGGTTCGATCTTTATGAATCCATCGAGAGCTGTGCGGACTTGCTTGAGAATTTCGGCGGCCATGTCTATGCTGCCGGCCTGACCATGAAGGAGGCCAACCTGGAAGAGTTCGTCAGGAGGATTGACAAGTTCATAGGCGAGAAGATTACCGATGAGATGCTGACGCCTGTGACCGACATCGACGCCAAGCTGGAATTCAGCCAGATTACTCCGAAATTCTTCAGGCTCCTGAAGCAGTTCCAGCCTTTCGGCCCTGGTAACAGCAATCCTGTGTTCCTGACGGAGAATGTTTCCGACGGCGGGAACGGGCGGAAGGTGGGAGCCGGTGGTGTCCACATGAAACTGGATTTGATCGACGAGAAACAGCCATTTCACCAGATACCTGCCATTGCCTTCAACATGGCTGAATTCTACGACTACATAAAGGCTGGTAATCCTTTCGACATCTGCTATTCGATTGTCGAGAACTATTACCGAGGCAATTCTACCCTCCAGCTCCGGATCAAGGACATCAAGGAGAGGGAGGAATTCATCTGATTTTCCTAATAATCAAATAACCATGAAGCGTTTGCTGACAATCATGCTGCCGCTGTTCATGCTGGCCATGACTTCCTATGGACGAACCCTGGAGGCCGTAGGTCTCAGGTCCGAATTCCAGACTAATCCCATAGGTATCGACTATGCCCCTCAGTTGAGCTGGAGACTTTCAAGTCCAGACCGGGATGTTGTCCAGACTGCCTACCGCATCCTGGTGGCCGGTAGCGAGGCATCCCTGGCCCAGGACAAGGGAGACATCTGGGACAGCGGCAAGGTTGCATCCGGAGAATCCTCATCCATCTCCACCACGCACCTGAACCTTGAGAGCCGCAAACGTTATTTCTGGAAAGTTAAGGTCTGGCAGGATGACGTGGAATCGCCATGGTCGGAACCGGCATGGTGGGAGATGGGCCTGATTCGCCAGAGCGACTGGCAAGGCGGGTGGATCGGCTATGTCCCCGGCATCCCCGGAAGGGTCCTCTACTTCAAAGGGACTTACTGGTCAGATCCGGACAGGACGATCAAACATGCCCGGGCCTACGTGGCCGGCATCGGATTCCATAGTTTCTATGTGAACAGGGAAAAAGTAGGGGACCATGTCCTGGATCCCGCGCAGAGCACCTACAGCAAGAGGGTTTATTATGAGACCTACGATCTTGACAAGGTCCTACGTCCTGGAGCCAACAGTCTGGTCATACCTGTGGCGCCAGGCTGGCTCGGGACTCCTCGCCTGAGGATCCAGGTGGAAATCACCTACACAGACGGCGCTTTCGTGCTGCTTAATTCGGACAGTTTCCGCCACGTGACCTCAGGCCCGACCGTGCAGGCTACCATCTTCGACGGAGAGACCTATGATGCCCGTGAGGACCGCGATGCCATCTGGCAACCGGGCACTCCTCCGGGCCTTATGGACAAGGAATGGGCATGGGCCCACAATACCGATGATCCGGTGGGTGAGCTCCATGCAGCCCGCGTGGAGCCGATAAGGATTGTCGAAACTCTCAAGCCTACGATGGTCTCAGAGCCCCGGCCAGGCGTCTATGTCTTCGATGCCGGCAGGAACCTCGCTGGCTGGGTTGAGATAAAGGTAAGGGCCGGGAAAGGCGATGCCATAAGCCTCTATTTCGCTGAGACGGTCAGGGACGATGGCTCGGTCAACCAGGATAATCTCCGCAACGCCAAATCTTGTGACACTTACATCTGTGCCGGTGGTGGGGAAGAAACCTGGGAACCATCCTTCACTTATCATGGATTCCGCTATTTCCAAGTCGAAGGACTGCCCTACAAGCCTGAAGCAGGGGACTTTACCGTCAAGGTTGTCCGTACCGATGTCCGTACTACAGGTGAATTCTCATGCTCCGACGAGCTTGCCAACAAGATCCACAGGATGGTCGTCAACACCGAGTCAAGCAACCTGCACAGCGTCCCTACTGACTGCCCCCAGCGCGACGAAAGGATGGGCTGGCTTAACGACTTGACTGTAAGCCATGAGATAGCGCTTTTCAATTTCGACATGGCGCGTTTCTTCCCGAAATTCGCCCAGGACATAACCGACACTCAGGATCCGGCCGGGACCATTACCTGTGTCGCTCCTTTCAGGTTCGGAATGCGTCCGGCCGATCCAGTCTGCGCCAGTTACCTCCTGCTTCCAGCAAGGGCATATGAATTCTATGGAAACAAGCAGGCCATCGCCGACCAGTTCGAAGGAATGCGTGCCTGGACAGACTATCTCAGGAGCCGGACCAATGATGGGATCGTCGATTACAGCTACTATGGCGACTGGTGCCCTCCGAGGGATTTCCTGATGGATCCGAACGGTAGCGGAGTATCCCGCGACACCCCCGGCGTCATGATTTCGACAGGTTATCTTTTCTATTGCGAGAAGCTCATAGCCGACATGGCGAGAGTGCTGGATCTCAAGGATGTGGCTGCCAGGTACGATGAATATTCCGCACAGACGCGCCTTGCTTTCAATCGTGAATATTGGGACGAGGAGAAGGGTGGATACGCTTCGAACAACCAGGCGTCGAATGCCTTTGCTCTCTATCTCGGCCTGGCTGATGGAATACAGGCTCAGAGGGCTCTTGAGAACCTTGTGGCAGATGTTCGCAGCAGGGATTACCATCTGACAACGGGAAACCTCTGTACGAAGTACCTGCTGGATGTCCTGGCCGCTCGCGGCTATGTGGACGTGGCATGGAAACTAGTCACCCAGACCACCTATCCGAGCTGGGGATTCATGATCAGCAAGGGTGCGACTACGGTCTGGGAAAGGTGGGAATATCTTACCGGCGATGCAATGAATTCCCACAACCATCCCATGATGGGTACGGTAGACGCCTGGTTCTACAGGTATCTTCTCGGAATTAATCCTTCATTCGGGAATCCTGGTTTCAGCCGTTTCACACTCAAGCCATGTGTGCCCGCAGACCTTGAATGGGCTGAAGGCTCTCTTGACACTGTCAAGGGAACGATCCGCAGTGCCTGGAAGAAAAACGGCCGTAACCTGACCTGGTCGATTGACATCCCATCCGGGTCAGTCGCAGACGTCTGGGTGCCCTCCGCAGAAGGCCGGAGCGTCCTCTGCAATGGCCGCAAGGCCAAGGCGAAAGCCAAGGACGGCTACGCAATCCTGACCCTTGGGTCTGGACACTATGAACTTAAAAGCGTCATCAGATGACAAGAATCATCACTTTAGCTGTCCTTCTCTCAATATCTTTCATCCATCTCCACTCAGAATCTTCCGGGCTGTCCGGAAAACTTGCTGCCCTGCCGGAGGCCCTTCCTCAGGGCGAGACCCTGGAAAAGGACTGGCTGATCGACGGCGAAAGTTTCGTGTCCACTGTCGGACGTACTCCCGACGGGAAGGGAATCGTGCTGACCAACGGTCTGGTCAGCCGGATATTCAGGGTCCTCCCGAATCTCTCCACTATCGACATTTACAACAACATGACATCGGATGCCATGTTGAGGACTGCATGCTCGGAGGGATCTGTCACGATAGACGGTAAAGACTATCGTCTCGGGGGGCTGAGCGGCCATCAGGAGCGTGGCTACATGCTCTATGAGTGGCTGGATGAGATGACTCCTGTCCCAGACTCGTTCCAAGTGGTGGATTTCAGGGTCTCTGAACTTGCCAGGCGCATGGAGTGGAACCCAAAGCGATGGGCTCTTGTAAAAGAATGGAATCCCAAAGGCAAAGAGCTGACTTTCATCCTTGAAGGCCCCGCCGGATTGCAGGATGTCAAGGTGGAACTTCATTATGAGATTTATGACGGCGCTCCTATAATCGGGAAATGGATGATACTGAGGAACGAAGGTGTTTCTCCCATCATGTTGGACAAGTTCATCCTCGAAGACTTGGCTTTCGTAGAGTATGAGTCAGATGTCGAGAATGTCCCGGCTTCATCTGCCAACCTGGTCCATGTCGAGAGCGACTGGGCTCAGGTCTCCTGTGGGACGACCTTCTGGGAAGCCGATCGTGACTATACCTCGCAGGTCAATTACAGTCTGTCCACTCCCTGTCTCCTGAAAGTCAAGCTTCCCAACAATGGTCCGGCACAGCAGGTCCTTTCTGGCTCCACTTTTGAAAGTTTCCGCAACTGGATGATGCCTTTCGACACCCAGGAGAGGGAACGCAAAGGTTTGTTCGTCAGGCATTTCAAGAGGATTCTCGCTCCATGGACGACAGAGAATCCGATTTTCATGCACCTTACATCGACCAAGCCGGAGGATGTCAGGACAGCCATAGACCAATGCGTTGAGACAGGTTATGAGATGATAATCCTGAGTTTCGGCTCCGGACTTGACATGGAAGACGAATCTCCTGAGAACATTGCCAGATTCAAGGAATATGTGGATTATGCACATTCCCGCGGGATAGAGATAGGCGGTTATTCTTTGCTGGCCAGCCGCAGGATCAGCGATGAAGTGGATGTGATCAATCCACGGACAGGCAAGACCGGAGGAATGACTTTCGGGACCTCCCCCTGCCTGAGCAGCGAGTGGGGTCATGAGTATTTCAGGAAGATACGTTCTTTCTTCGAGAAGACGGGCATGGATGTGTTCGAGCACGACGGCTCGTACTCGGGCGATCCATGTGCATCCACTTCTCATGCCTTCCATAAGGGGCTGGAGGATTCTCAGTGGACACAGAGGTCCATGTTGGAGGATCTCTACAAGTGGATGAGGGCCACGGGGATCTACATGAACGTTCCCGACATGGGTACCATGCTGATCGGTTCCAGCAAATGCGGGATCGGCTACAGGGAGGTCAACTGGTCCTTGCCCAGGGCCAGGCAGATAATCCTCGGCAGGCAGAACATCTATGACGGGACGTGGAAACGGAATCCAACGGACGGCTGGACTTTCGTTCCTTTGGTTCAGTACCACGGAGGAGGTGCTGCAGCTACCCTTGAACCGTTGGACGAACACTTGGATTAATACAAGGCGCACATGATCCAGAATTATGGATCAGGAGTACAGGCCTGTTACCGAGGCTTCCGGCTTTATGACACAGAGCGCACGAAAGAAGCTGTGAAGGAAGTCATCAGCTGGTACAAGGAGCACCGGGACATCCTTTGCAGCGATGTCATCCACTTGCGCCGTCCGGACGGACGTGACTGGGATGGGATCATGCATGTCAATCCGAACCTTGTCGAGAAAGGCTTCGCTATGTTGTATAACCCTACAAGTGAAGATATTACCCGAACGATCACCCTGCCTCTCTACTACACCGGACTTGACCGGAAAGCCCGTATAAGCCAGGATGGCAGCAGGGCCCGCAGGATCCGGATAGGCCGTGATTACAGCGTGAAGGTGAAGGTCACCATCCCTGCCAACGGACATACTTGGCTTTCGATCCGCTAGATATCTTTCAGGCCGTTGTCCGTGTGTTTATCCAGGGATCTGGCAATTTCCAATGCGACGGCAGGATAGTCGTTGCCATCCACGTCAATGATGGAATGAGCGGTGGTTTCATACACCTCCGACCTGGAAGCCATCAGTTCCTCTACCCTGGAACGGAGGTCCTTTTCTGATTGAAGCATCGGGCGGTCGCCGGGCCAAGTTTCAAGATTGTAGACAAGCGTGTCTATGGATGCCCTGAGGTAAAAGCAGATGGTGTTCCGTCGTACGATGCGGCGGCAAGCTTCGGTCGTGACGGTCCCGCCTCCGAGCGAAAGGATGCATGGCTTGCCACTCATCTCTCCTTTTATGAATATGCTTTCGAGTGCGTCCTTTTCAAGGGCTCGGAACGCTTCTTCGCCTCCTTGTTCGAAAATCTCGGGAATGGTCTTGCCGAGCATGTCTTCGATGTAGTCGTCCAGGTCGATGAACATGTGATCGGGAAGCAGTCTAGCAAGTTCCTTCCCGACGCTGCTCTTACCGCTCCCCATGAAGCCTATGAGCGAGATGCTGTCCATGGTTGTCAGAACAGGGTAGGTTCGAAGAAATCTCCTTCTTCCGGGAGGTTGTCGATGTCCGGGAGGCCTGATGCGGGTTCTTCGGGCATGATGTCCAGAGGCTCCTCCTCCACGGACGGCTGCTCCGTTTCGGCTTCGGCGTCGAGTTCCGGCTTCTCGAGGGGCTCGATGAACTGGACCTTCTTCAGGTCGTACAGGTGGCACTTCTTGCCCTTGGCAGTGTAGCCCTTCTTCGCAATGAACTCCTCAGCATCGAAATTCTCCGGGTCACGATGCTCGTACTTCTTGCCGAAGATGACCTGGAACTGAGGATGCTTGTCATCAGTGATGTCCACGAGGTAAGACTTGGCCCCGGGGGCAATGAAAGACTGAGGAGTGTTGTCGCTCAGAACGAAGCTGAACCTCTTTATATAGAAGGATTTAGCTGCGGCATCATAGTAGAGGGCAGTGTAGGTCTTCATCGGATCGAACTTCTCGATCTTCAGGATGGCCCCCTGGTAGCGGTTGGAAACATCGAAGGAAGTGGTGTAGAAAGTTCCATCCTTGAATATTGCCAAGACCTTGTCCTCCGGACCGAATTCCCCGAGGTACAAGCCTCTCTGCTCATCGTTCAGCTTCTGTATGTCGGCATCGAACCAGATGTCCTTCCCGCCTATAGTGGAGACCCCCTTGCTTTTCAGCTGGATCTTGGAGACAGGGAACTTGGACACCAGGTTCCCCCTTGAAGTCTTGCCTTTTATTCCCAGGGTCGAGAAGTCATATTCAATCTGGGTCTTCTTCAGCTTCGGCCTCGGTCTCAGGTAGATCTTGACGGTCTCAGCTTCCCCATTGGAATTGGCAGTGAACCATAGGATCCGGGAACCTTCCTTGCCAGTGGTGATGTCGTAGTCCTTGTCCCTCGTGACACTGGTTATCGCGAACCTCTTGGCATAGGAGACACTGGTCTTGCCGTCACGGTAGATGACATTGTAGATGGTCCTCTCGTCACCGCGGTTGAAGACGCCGACATAGAGCAGGTCCTTCCAGAAGAAAGCCTTGTCCGTAACCTTCGTGATCCTGTACTTGCCATCCTTGGCGATGACCAGGATCTCGGAAAGGTCAGAACAATCACAGACATAGACACCGCCGTCATCCTTCTTCATGCTGGTGCCCACGAAACCTTCTTCGTAGTTGGCATAAAGCTTGGCATTGTTGCTGACGACCTTTGTCACTGCGATGCTCTCGAAGGCCGAAATCTCGGTAAGACGCTTGTAATTCTTGCCGTATTTGGCTTTCAGCCCCTTGAACCAGGCGATGGTGAACTGGACGATATGTTCGATGTTGTCACGGACTTTCTCCATCTCAGCTTCGATGGAAGCGATCTTCTCGTCCATCGCCTTGCTGTCGAACTTGGAGATTTTCCTTACAGGCTTTTCTACCAGTCGATGGATGTCCTCCATGATGATCTCCCTGCGGAGCAAGTCCTGGTAATTCTTCATCTCTGCGAAGACATCGTCCAGCTGCTGTTCCCAACTCTTCTGGTCCTGCTCGAGAATCTTGTAAACCC
>CADBMD010000095.1 GCA_902795735.1 uncultured Bacteroidia bacterium | reverse complement strand
GATGATGGGGACGAGGTCGAGATGGATCCTGAGATAGTTGTCGAGATTCCTGGCAACGAAATCGTTGACGAAGGACCTGATGGTAGGTCCCCTGTCTATCTCCAGCGAACCGTCAGCGTTCTGGATCTTCTTCCCGTTCTCATCTGTCTTGTACTTCTCCCACATGTACGTGGAACCAAGTTTCGTCTTGGTCTGGCCTTCGAAGTTGGGCTCCTGGATCTGGATGCTGATAGCTCCTATGATTCCCTGGCGGCAGTCTTCAGGCTTGTAATCTTTCTTGTAGAAATCCTTCAGTGTTTTTGCTATGGCTTCCCTGAAGGCGGCGAGATGGGTGCCTCCGTCGCGGGTGTTCTGTCCGTTGACGAAAGATGAGATGTTCTCGCCATAAGAGTTGCCATGGGTGAGGACTATCTCGATATCCTCGTCTTCCAGGTGGATGGGCTCGTACAGGGGAGTCTCTGCCATGTTCTCGCGCACGAGGTCGAGAAGGCCGTTGTCAGATTTGTAAGCCGTCCCGTTCAGTACGAGTGTGAGTCCCTTCTTGAGGTACGAGTAGTTCTTCACCATGGTCTCGACATAGTCCATGTTGAACTCGAACCCTCCGAACATCTCGCTGTCAGGACTGAACACCACCAGTGTGCCGTTCTTCTCACCGGACTTCTCCTTCCGTCCGCTGTCCTGCAGTTCTCCGCGGATATAGCTGGCCCATGAACTCTCGCCATCGCGGAAAGACTCGACGTAGAACCTTTCGGAAAGGGCGTTCACGGCCTTGGTTCCGACACCGTTCAGTCCAACGGACTTCTTGAAGACCTTGTCGTCAAACTTTCCTCCGGTGTTCAGCTCGCTTGTAGCCTTGACAACGGAACCAAGGGGGATTCCGCGACCGAAATCCCTGACCCTGACCTCCTTGTCCTGGATGTCGATAAGGACCTTGTTGCCGTATCCTGCGGAGAACTCGTCGATGCAGTTGTCCACGATCTCTTTGAGGAGGACATAGATCCCGTCTCCGGGGTTTGCACCGTTGCCCAGGCGGCCGATGTACATTCCCGGACGCCTTCGGATGTGTTCGACGCCTTCGAGGGTCTTTATGTTGGCTTCTGTGTAGTCGTTGTTTTGCATAATCCTACAAATTTACGAACTTTTGGGCGGATTTGAAAAAGTATCTTATTAGTCTTAAATTTGCATTTGGAAAGGATTTTGCAATGATCCCAACCGGGTATCTCAAAAGAAGCGTTATGAGAAGATTCATCATATATTCATTGGTATTGTCCTCCCTGTTTGCGGCTCCCCGGCTTATCTTTGCCCAGGGGACCGGCAAGGACAATACTTTCGGAGGCGTCGTGAAACTGGACAAGGTTGTCCACGACTTCGGTGACATCCTTGTCTCGGACGGACCTGTTTCCGCAACTTTCACTGCGACCAATATCGGCAAGAAGCCATTGGTGATCTACAATGTCAGTTCTTCCTGCGGATGTACCGATGTGGAATGGACCCGGCAGCCCCTGAAGCCGGGGGAGAGCGGGACAATCAAGGCTGTCTACAAGAATGACGAAGGCGGATACCCTTTTGACAAGAGCCTGACCGTCAATTTTTCCGACGTGAAGCAGCCAGTCGTCCTTCGGCTCCGCGGCGAGAGCCATGCCAAGAAACTCAGCCTGTCGGAGCTTTACACGGTGCGTTTCGGCAACCTGGCTTTCAAGTCTGTGGACATCAAGGGTGGAAACATGTCCCAGGACCAGCAGAGGAGTGGGGAAGTGGTGGTTGCGAACCTCGGTACGAAGCCTCTTAAAGTCGCTTTTTCGGATGTAAGCGACGGACTCAGCCTCAAGGTATCTCCCAATCCAGTGCCCGCTTCCGGTACCGCCAAGTTGAGCTACACTGTTACGGCTGACCGTGACCATTGGGGGAAGAACTATTACTATGCCACTCCGGTCGTTGATGGACACCAGTACAAGGCAGTCGTCGCTCCTTCCAAGGAAACCAGAGATCCACAGGCCGGCACTGAGGCCCTGGTCGCCGATGCCAATCCGGAACTTGGAGCGGGGAAGACACGTATAGGAATATACACAATCACGAAGGAGAATTTCTCTTCCTGGACTAAAGAGCAAAGGGATGCTGCGTCATGCCCCGTCGCCAAGGAGAGTACATTCTCATTCGGCAAGGTTAAGGCTGGAAAGCAGGTGTCCGGATCCTTTGAAATCGCGAATCAGGGCAAGAGCCCTTTGAAAGTGTACAAGGTGGATTCTGAGAGTTCCCATGCCAAGGCCTCTTCCTTCCCCGATGTGGCTCCTTCTTCAAAAGGCAAGCTGTCAGTGACACTGGACACTTCCGGGCTTCCGAAAGGAGAGTGCCTTATCGTCATGACTCTTACGACTAATTCACCTTTGAGGCCTATCATGAACCTCTTCCTTACAGGCTGGATTGAATAGCTTTTGCCACATGCTTGACATTCTCTTGGACGCTCTCCGCAGTTCGGTCCTCATCTCCGGCATGGTAGTCGTGATGATGCTTCTGATCGAATCATTCAACATCGAGTCGCACGGAAGGATATTCACAAGGCTCAGCAAGTCGGGACCTCTGCAGGTAGTGGTGTCGGCTCTTCTCGGCGCTGTCCCAGGCTGCGTAGGAGGTATTGCTGCAGTTTCTTTGTACACTCACCGGATGCTGAGTTTCGGAGCTTTGGTCGCGATGATGATCGCAACCGCAGGCGATGAGACTTTCATGATGCTGGCGATGTTCCCAGGGAAGGCCATCCTCCTTCTGGCCATCCTTCTCTGCCTGGCGATAGTCATTGGTTTGGTGATCGACAAGTTTGACAAAGGAATGAAACCTTTGCCTACCAGACTGGAAGACACTTACGAGATACATGGAAACGAATGTCACTTCGAAGGCCATCACCTGTTCTGGAGGAAGGACTCAACCATCCATTATGGTTGGAAAAGGATCGCCCTCATATTCGGAGTACTCGCCTATCTGACCGCCCTCTTGGCCGGTTTATTTGATGAAGGTCATGAATCTCCTGCTGGAATGGGCCTTCTTGATGAAAAATGGGCGTTCTGGGTGTTTGCTGTAGTTAGCATTGTCGGACTTTTGACAATCAGGGCTGCTTCTGACCATTTCATCGAGCATCATCTCTGGGAGCACATCATCTGCCGGCATCTTCCAGGAATATTTGCCTGGACCTTCGGAGTGCTTCTTGCGATCGGAATACTTTTCCATTTCATCGACCTTTCTGATTGGATAAGCAACAACACTCCGGTCATGATCCTCCTGGCCATCGCGGTCGGGCTTATTCCTGAATCCGGACCTCACCTTATCTTCGTGACCCTTTTCGCGAGCGGCGTTATCCCGTTCCCGGTGCTCTTGGCGAACTCCATCGTGCAGGAAGGCCATGCCTCGCTTCCGCTCCTTGCCGACAGCAAAAGCGCTTTCCTGAAGGCCAAGGCCATCAAAGTGGGAATCGCGTTGATAGTTTTTCTGGTCTGGGGTTTGTTATTGTGATTTTAAAATTTATCTTTGCAAACAATTTCCGGCATAAACCGGGAAAATGAAAGGAAAAATACTTTAAAAACTTAAGGAATTATGGCTTACAAGATTTCAGAAACTGATTGTGTTGCATGCGGAACCTGCGCAGCTGAGTGCCCTCAGGGTGCCATCCACGAAGGAGACGTCTATCACATTGATCCCGAAGTTTGCATCGACTGCGGTACCTGCGCTGATGCATGCCCCATGGGAGCTATCTCTCCTGCCGAATAAACTGGCAAGGACCGACATCGAGTCCCGCGGCCGCTGGCTGCGGGATTTTTTTTTGTTTTAGGAATATTATTTATCGCAAATCGAGAATTTTTCTTTGGTTAAACGATAATTATTCCTTACATTTGTACTGTTATGGCAATAATAGTGAACATAGATGTAATGCTCGCTAAAAGGAAGATGCAATCCGGCGAGCTCGCGGACAAGATAGGAATAACCGCCGCGAACCTTTCAATCCTCAAGACCGGGAAAGCCAAGGCTGTCCGTTTTTCGACCCTGGAGTCGATCTGCAAGGCTCTGGACTGTCAGCCCGGCGACATCCTGGAATATTCAGAAGAAAATAATTCATAACAAGATCGAAATGAAAAAGATTCTGTTTCTTATCGCAGCCATTGCCCTATCCGGCATGGCTTTCACGGCAAAGGCGCAGATGCAGCAGTTGCCCAATGATCCCGCCGTCCGCAAAGGGCAGCTGGAAAATGGCCTGACCTATTACATCCGGCACAATGACAAGCCGGCATCCAGGGCGGAGTTCTACCTTGCTACTAATGTCGGCGCTATCCAGGAGACCCCGGACCAGGACGGACTCGCCCATTTCCTCGAGCACATGTGCTTCAATGGTACGAAGAACTTCCCGGGCAAGGCTATCCTTGACTGGCTCCAGAGTATAGGCGCATCTTTCGGAGGCAACGTCAATGCTTCCACCGGAATAGACCAGACACAGTACATGCTGAACAATATTCCCCTTGTCAGGGAGACTGTGGTCGACACCTGCCTGCTGATCCTGCATGACTATTCCCACTTCGTGACCAACGATCCCAAGGAGATTGACAAGGAGAGACCGGTCATCATCGAAGAAAGGCGCAGCCGCCGCAATGCACAGTGGAGGACCTTCGAGAGGTCCCTGCCTTATCTTTACGGCGACACCAAATATTCTACCTGCACCCTGATCGGAAGCCAGGAGAATCTTGAAAACTTCAAGCCAGAGAGCCTGGTCAGTTTCTATCGTACATGGTACCGTCCTGACATGCAGGCGGTAGTGGTTGTAGGAGACGTGGATGTGGACAAGGTGGAAGCTGCCATCAAGCGTACATGGGCCGATATCCCCGCCGCGGAGAATCCTAAGGCAAAAGACAAGATCTCGATGAAGGACTTCACAGAGCCGCGTGTCGGGGTTCTCACGGATCCAGAGACCACAGTTCCCCAGGTAGAGATCCTTTGGGAGAGTGATGCACGTGACGAAGCTCTTAACAGCACGACCGCCGGCTTCTCGATCGACCTGATCGAATCGATCATCTCGGGAGTCATGAGCGAGCGCTTCAATGACATCACATCCAAGGCCGACGCTCCTTTCCTCGGAGCCAGATTCGGCAACGGCAAGCTTTGCGAGGCATTCGAGGCTGTGGAAGGCATGGTAGCCCTGAAGGAGGACAACATCCTTGGAGGCTTCACTGCATTCATGACCGAACTGGAGAAGATGAAGCGTTTCGGTTTCTCTGATGCGGAAGTTACCAGGGCAAAGGACAACATCCTTGCTTCTTATGAGAAAGCCGCCAATGAAGCTGCATCCAGGAAGAATCCCGAATTCGTCCATCCGCTGGTCAGCAATTTCTTTGACAATTATTCCTACATGGAGCCTCAGGCTGAGTACGATCTCGCAAAGGCGTTCATGGCCCAGATCAGCGCCCCTCTCCTGAACCAGATGATTTCCCAGATAATCCCGGAAGACAATCTGGTCGTCGTCTACAGCGGCCCAGAGAAGCAGGGGATTGCAACTCCTTCGAAGGAAGAACTCCTGAAGGTCATCGAAACCGTCAAGGAGGCTACGATCGAGGCACCGGCCGAAGAAACGGCTTCGGAACCTCTCATGGATCCTTCCGTACTCAAGGGCTCTCCTGTGAAGAAGACCCGCAGTTCCATCTATGGTTCGACCGAATGGATCCTGAAGAACGGTGTCAAGGTCGTTGTCCTTCCCACTGACCACAAGAAGGACCAGATCCTGTTCAACCTCTACAAGGCCGGTGGACAGAGCCTGATCCCTACCGAGGACATGGCTTCATTCGAATCCAACATCTACGGGACCTTCGATTCAATGCAGGGTGTGTCCAAGTTCAAATCTACGGAGGTTACCAAGATGCTTTCCGGAAAGAATGTCAGCGTCGGAGCTTTCATCGACGGTCTTTACAACGGAGTCAGCGGTTCCTCTTCCGTCAAGGATCTAGAGACGGCGTTCCAGCTGCTCTACCTTCAGTTTACCGATCCTCGTTTCGACCCTGAGGAATGGGACAATGCCATGTCCCAGCTCAAGGCTGTCATCCCCAATGCCCTCAATACTCCTGCTTTCAAGCTGCAGAGAGAACTCAACGACTATCTGTACGGGAACAACCCGCGTCGCGAGTTCATTTCCGAGGAACTGATCTCCAAGGCCAGTCTCGAGACTGTAGAGAAGAACTACAGGAAACTCTTCGCCGATGCTGCTGGAGCTACCATGGTCATCACCGGCGATGTGGACATTCAGACTCTCAAGCCTCTTGTTGAAAAGTACATAGGCTCGCTGCCGAAAGGCAAGAAGGCACCTCATTGGAAGGATGTCAATCCCAAACTCATCAAGGGTGAGAACATCAAGACCATCACGACGGACATGGAGACGCCCAAGTCCACGGTACTGGAAATTTATTCAGACTACAGGCCTTACACCGTCAAGGATGAATTCAACCTCAAAGCTGTCAGCTATGTGCTCGATCAGATCTATGTGGACACCATGCGTGAGGATGAAGGCGGCACCTACGGCGCATCGTCGGCGGCTAACGCCGGCCGTGAACCCGAACCGATCTATCTCCTCCAGGTCTCCTTCGAGTGCAAGCCCGAGATGGCTGACAAGTTGAGGGAACTTGCCAGGAGCGAGTTCAGGAAGCTGGCCGAGAACGGTCCTACCGACGAACAGTTCACCCGTACTATCGAGAACTTCAAGAAGAATGTTCCTGAGAACAGGATCAGCAACAGCTACTGGATGAATTCCGTCACCAGGTTCTGCAGGTACGGCATCGATTACGACAAGGAGTACGAAGCCGCAGTGAACGGAATCACCAAGGAGAGCATAAAGGAAGCGGCCCGCAGGATCATAGAGTCAGGCAACTTCATCGAATTCGCACAGATGCCCGGCAAGACAACTGAATAAGTCTATGTTGGAAGATTTCAGGCTGAAAGTATTCATGGCCGTCTTGCAGAACTACAGTTTCACCAAGGCGGCCAGAATGCTTGGCATCTCCCAGCCGGCTGTCAGCCAGAATATTTCAGAACTGGAGAAGTCGGTTGGTACGAGGCTGTTCCTGCGGAAGAAAGGCGAGATAGTACTGACGAATGCCGGCCTTGCTTTCAAGGAATATGCTGCCCGTCTGCTGAGTCTGTATTCAGCGGTGGGTGAGGCTTTCAGTCCTGACAGCGGTGAGTCCAGGACGGTCAGGATTGAAGCCGATTTCCTTGCGGCTTCTTCGATCCTTCCATCACTGGAAGCTTCGATACGGACATCTTTCCCCGGGGTTTCCCTCATAGTCGATCCGCCCGGCAGTGAGTCCGGTTGCGACCTGAAGATATGGACCGAGCCCCACAAGCCTGAACTGTCCCTTGAGGAGAGCGGCTCCATTATAGGGCAGCTTGAGGCAGTCGCATTGGCGTCTGACCAGGTAACGCATTTCGATGCGCTCTGGAAGGCTCCTGTCGGGGTCAAACTGGCGGTGTGGGAGCCATATTTCCCTATGCTGCCTATAGACGTGGCTGCAAATGTCTGTGTAAGGTCCTATTCACCGGAGGCCATACTCAAATGTACCTTTGAGACCTCCGATTTTGTCGGAATCCTCCCCAAGCAGGCATGTTTCTTCGTGGGCCTGGACTTGCTGCCCATTGACCTTAGATTCCTACTCCTTGATTTGAAGATGGTTGTTCCGGACCATTTCGCCGGACATCCTTTCGCAGCTTTCATTGAGAGGATCCTGAGGGAGACATACGCAGATACTAGATAATTATTTTACGAAAATCTGAAAATTATTATTGTTTTTCATAAAATATTTATATATTTGCAAAAGACAACCTAATTATTTCAGATATGATTACATGGTGGACATCCCTTAGCACTACGATGCAGGTCCTCTGGGCGGTAACCCTTTCGGCCTCATTGATCTTCCTTATCCAGACCGTCCTGACCTTCCTGGGCCTGGGCGGCGATGGCGGCATCGACACTGACATTGATGCAGGTGGAGATGTGGATTTCGGAGGAGCGGACGGAACTTTCGATGCCGATCCTTCCATGAACCTTCTCACTTTCCGCAACTTGGTGAATTTCTGCCTTGGTTTCGGTTGGACTTCCGTCTTGCTCTATGACAAGATTCCGAGCCGGGCGCTTCTGATGATCGTGGCTGTCATGGTGGGCGTAGGCCTGGTCGCGGCTGTAATGTGGCTGTTCAAGTGGATGAGCAGCATGCAGCAGAGCGGCAACATCGACATCCACAAAGCAGCCGTCGGCTGTGAGGGCAAGGTCTATCTTACCATACCCGGCGAGCGCAAAGGGACGGGGAAGGTACAGATCACCATCAACAACTCTGTCAGGGAATATGACGCTCTCTGTGAGGGTGACACCATCCCGACAGGAGCCCCCATCAAGGTAGTAGGCGTCGTCAACGACCACACCCTGCTTGTCGAAGAAATAATTCCAACAATCATCTAAAATCACATAATCATGGACATTACTCTTATCCTGATCATCGTACTCGTCCTGTTCGTCACTTTTGCGGCGATCCTGAAGCGTTACAAGCGCTGTCCTTCCGACAAGATCCTTGTGATCTATGGTAAGACCGGCAAGAACAAGAGCGGCTCCATTTCTTCTGCGCGATGTATCCATGGTGGTGCAGCCTTTATCTGGCCCGTTTTCCAGGATTATGCTTTCCTGGACCTCAAGCCTATTTCCATCGAGTGCAACCTTACCAATGCACTATCCAAGCAGAACATCCGTGTCGATGTCCCTTGCCGCTTCACCGTAGGTATCTCCACCGAGTCTGACAGCATGACCAATGCGGCCGAGCGACTCCTGGGACTTACCACTGACAGCATCCAGAACATCGCTACCGATATCCTCTTCGGACAGCTCCGTCTCGTTATCGCGACCATGGACATCGAAGAGATCAATGCCGACCGCGACAAGTTCCTTGCAGCTGTCAGCCAGAATGTCGAGGCTGAGCTCCGCAAGATAGGCCTCAAGCTCATCAACGTCAATGTCACCGACATCCGTGACGAGTCCGGCTACATCGAGGCTCTCGGAAAAGAGGCTGCCGCAAAGGCTATCAACGATGCCAAGAAGAGCGTTGCAGAACAGAACCGTTTCGGATAGATCGGTAAGGCTGAAGCCGACAGGGACAAGGACATCCGTATCGCCGAAACCCAGAGGGATACCCGTATCAAGACAGCTGCAGCCAATGCGCTTGCAGTCCAGGGAGAAAATACTTCCAAGATTGAAATCGCCAATTCCGACGCTGCCCGTCGTGAGAAGGAAGCCGAGGCTGCCCGTATCGCTGTCGCTGCTGAAAAGGTCCAGGCCGCCAAAGCTCTCCAGGAAGCTTACCAGAGTGAGCGTGACGCTGAGCTTGCCCGTGCCGAAAGGGAGAAGGCTACCCAGCAGGCAAACATCGTGGTCCCCGCCCAGATTGACAAGGAGAAACTCATCATCGAAGCCGAGGCTGAGGCAGAGAAGCTCCGCAGGACTGCCCAGGGTGAGGCCGATGCAATCTATGCCAAGATGGAGGCCCAGGCCCGTGGTACCCTCGAGATCCTGTCCAAGCAGGCGGATGGTTTCGCTCGCATGGTGAATGCAGCCGAAGGCGATGCCCAGAAGGCCGTGCTGATGATGATCTCCGACCGTCTGCCCGAACTTGTCAAGACTCAGGTCGAGGCCGTCAAGGGCATAAAGATTGACAAGGTCACTGTCTGGGACGGTAATAATGCCAAGGATGGCAAGACTTCCACCGCGAATTTCATTTCGGGACTGATGGGGTCCGTTCCTCCTCTCCAGGACCTTTTCAAGATGGCCGGGATGAGCCTTCCCGAATACATGAAAGGTAAGGATGCCCCTGCCGAGGAGCAGCCAAACAAAGAAGCTGAATAGTCATGCCGATAATCGTCAACGTGGATGTAATGCTGGCTAAGCGGAAGATGACTTCTTCCGAGCTTGCCGAGAGGATCGGACTATCTCCGGTCAACCTATCCATCCTTAAGACGGGAAAGGCTAAAGGCGTGCGTTTTACTACGCTTGATGCTATCTGCAAGGCGCTTGACTGCCAGCCAGGAGATCTCCTGGAGTACAGGCCTCCGGCTGAATGAGTAAGAAGAATCGAATATGTTAAGAAGGGGCTGACTCCAATGAGTCAGCCCCTTCTTTTTCAGATCCTTCGCTTCGCTCAGGATGACAGATGGCTACTTCCCGGCAAGGCGGGCGTAGGTTCCGTAACGAACCTTTGCGAACTCTTCAGTCAGGTTCAGGAGTTCCTGAGCCCTTTCAGGGAAGAGTTTGTAGAGGGAGGCGAACCTGACCTCACCCTTGAGGAAGTCCTGGAACGTGGTCCAGTCAGGCTCCTTGGAGTCGAGAGAGAACGGATTCTTCCCTTCTGACTCGAGGTTAGGATTGTACCTGTACAGATGCCAGTAGCCGCATTCGACGGCAAGCTTCTCTTCCTTCTGGCTGAGACCCATGCCGGCCTTGAGACCATGGTTGATGCAAGGAGCATAGGCGATGATGAGGGAAGGTCCGTCATAGGCTTCAGCCTCCTTGATAGCATTGAGGTACTGTGCAGGAGAAGCTCCCATGGCGACCTGGGCCACAT
>CADBMD010000094.1 GCA_902795735.1 uncultured Bacteroidia bacterium | reverse complement strand
CTGGTTCTCTTTCCACCAGAACGGTCAGTCCCTGTCGTTCTTCGCCCGTGACTTCGTCAATACCAGCAAGATAGCTCCTGAGATCTGGCAGGCTGTAAATCCGTTCTTCGTGATTGTGCTGACGCCTTTCATCATGTGGTTCTTCGGCTGGCTGGGTAAGAAGGGCAAACAGATTTCTACTCCGCGCAAGATCGCCTATGGAATGGGCATCGCCGCCATCGCCTACATTTTCCTGTCGCTCTTCTCATTCAACATGGGATACCCTTCAGCGCAGGACTTCCTTGCACAGGACACCGCTGCCCAGGCTTCAATGAAGGCTGGTCCTTGGGTGCTGATCGTCATGTATTTCTTCCTCACGGTAGCCGAACTCTTCATTTCTCCTCTCGGACTGTCATTCGTTTCAAAGGTAGCTCCGAAGAGCATGCAGGGGCTCTGCCAGGGACTATGGCTTGGGGCCACCGCAGTTGGCAACCTCTTCCTTTTCCTTGGTCCGAAGATGTACAACGTCATGCCTCTGGGATGGTGCTGGGGCGTCTTCGCATGCCTCTGCCTCATCTCTATGGGAGTGATGTTCGGAATGGTCAAATGGCTGGAAAGAGTTACGAATTCTTAGTGACTCCGTAGCCGAAAAGCGCAAAATCTCCTTTACAGGGATCACCGGGGAAGATGTCATCGAACGCCCCGGTGATTTCTTTTACTGTGACGATGTCCTTGGGCTTGCGTGAAGTGAGGCCCAGGGAAAAGGCTTCTTCGTAGACATGGACATCAAGCGGGATCAGGAGACTGGCCGGATCCGTTTCCTTCCAAAGTCCCAGGTCGACCTTGCCGTCATCGCGAACCAACCAGCGCCGCATCATGTTTATTTTCTTGTTCGGAGCCTTCGGATCGGGTTTCTGTCCGTAGACCCGTACGCGGATCTCGTCCTGCGTCAGCCTCTCAAGGCCGCCGCACTCCTCGAATACTGTCTTCAAGCGAGCGCATATGGCGGCTACCTCGCTCCATTTCACCGTACGGTGGATGCTGCAATCGTCACATCGCCAGTCTCCGCGCATGACATAATCATAAGGATGCCATGACATCTCATCGAAAAGCCTCCCGCAATCCCTCACGATCATGGCTCTCCTCCCCCATGCGAAATGAGCGGCGAATACGGCAGCAACTTCCACATCTTTCGCAGAAGCACTGCCGGAAGACAGCATCGAAGCAAAGTGGCGGGGAAAAGCAATAGGATCTTCCTCGAAATACTTGGGATCATTGTATGTTTCCGCCCAGCTTACCAGGAGGGCCCTTGTCTTGTCATCCATTTCCAGAGAGTCTTTTTGCCGCCCATGGCATTACCTTGGCCGGTGCTTTTTTCAGGATGAGGAGATCCCTCATCTTTTCGAAATAAGGTTGAGTGTGCCTGAAGTAATATTTCAAACCAGCACAAAGGGAATTCCTTGCATCTCCCGATGAAGTCTTTTCAAAGCGATGCTTGGGGCATTCTCCCCTGCAAGCAAAATAATAACGGCATCGCATGCATTCCTTTGGGAGGTCCGCTCGCTTGGCAACTCCGAACCTGAACCGCCTAGGATCATTGTATATTTCCACAAGGGGTTTCTCCCTGATGTTGCCGAGAAGATATTCGGGATAGACGAAATGGTCGCAATTGTACACGTCGCCGTTATGTTCCACGACAAGGCAGTCCCCGCAGGTCTCGCACATTGAACACACGCCTGGCTGGGCATTGCAGTACTGCGCAAGGGTGGCATCGAACATCTGGACATAGTACTCTCCCACGTCACTCACTACCCAGTCGTCGAATATGTCGCATAGGAACTTTCCGTAGCCTTCTGCGCTGACGCTCCAGGGCGCCAGGTATGATCCTTCATGCTGGGGAGGCACTATCAGTGGCCGATGGAAACCGGGCTTGTCCACGACATGTTCGACGGCTGGCAGGAATTGCATGAAATGGCTTCCGACAGACTTGAAGAAACCGTAGATTTCCTTTCCCCTTCCCTCGCATCTGGAGCTGACCACGCTCAATGTGTTGAATTCGACATCGTATTCTTTAAGCAGGCCGATGGATGCCATCACCCTGTCCCATGTGGGTCTTCCCTGCTTGTCGACACGGAAACCATCATGGATGTCACGCGGTCCGTCCAGGGACACCCCGACCAGGAAGCCGTTCTCACGGAAGAAACGGCACCAGTCCCTGTCGATGAGGGTTGCATTGGTCTGGATCGTGTTGGTGATCCTCTTCCCGTTTGAATATTCCTTCTGGAATGACACCGCTTTCTTGAAAAAATCCAGGCCGAGCAGGAGCGGTTCCCCGCCATGCCAGCAGAAAGTGACCATATCCACGGCGTTGGCCGTGATGTACTGACGGACATATTCACGGAGAAGGTCTTCACTCATGATGGCCTCATGTCCTCCATACTGGACGGCTTTGTCGAGATAGTAGCAATAGGAGCAATCCAGGTTGCATGTCGAACCAGCGGGCTTGACGAGAGTGGAGAATGCGACTGGGCGCATCTCCTTCTGCACGTCTGCCAGGGTAACTGTACGGGATTTATCAATCATATTGGTGTCTGTCAGGCAAATTTAGTATTTTTGTAGGATATAATGCCAAACATGTACATCATATCAGGATGCAACGGTGCCGGAAAGACAACGGCATCGTACTCCCTGCTGCCTCAGATGCTGGGCTGCAGCGAATTCGTCAACTCCGATGAATTCGCCAAGAGCCTCTCTCCTTTCAAGCCGGAGAAAGCCTATGTCGCAGCCAGCCGGTTCATGCTCCTGAAGATGCTACGGCTCCTTGAACAGAAGGCTGACTTCTGCATCGAGACCACCTTGGCCACGAGATTTCTCCTGAAAATGATCAAAAACGCCCAGAAAAACGGCTACTATGTGACCATTATCTACTTCTGGCTCAGCACTCCTGAACTCGCCGTGTCCAGGGTAAGGGCAAGGGTCGCGGCCGGAGGGCACAACATTAAGGAGGAAACCGTCAGGAGACGCTACCACGTAGGGCTCCACTATCTCTTCAGGGATTTCATGCCGATCTGCAACCGCTGGATCCTGTGCGACAATTCCACTGAACCGATGAGGATTGTGGCCGAGAGTTCAGAGGACGGTCTTACGGTGAGGGATCCGGAGACTTTCAGCAAGATAAAGTCTTCCAACTCATCCTACGAAAAGGAGCTCAAGGAAGAAGAAAAGAAGAAAAAGAATGTTTGAAGACAAAAGTTACTACCTGGACCTTTTCAAGGTCACGGAACAGCAGTTGCGCTCACTCGCCAGGAAGGGCATGGAGGCTGGGGGAAGCTATTGCGACCTCTTTTTCGAGAACACGGCCTGCCACGACCTTCTCCTGAGGGACGGAATCGTCTCCTCCGGAGGCTTCCATGTCGACTACGGAGTCGGCATCAGGGTGCTTGACGGTGACCGGACTGGCTATGCATATTCAGAGAGCACTGACATGAAAGCCATGACAGAGGCTGTCATGGCGGCCTCCAAGATCGCCCTGGGAGCATCAGAAAGGCCGGCCGCGTCTGGAGCCATGCACACCGCCCCACCCCGGATGGGACTCAGGCCGGAAAACCATTACCCTTACGTGAACGACTGGAGGCTGGCAGAGGCGAGCCGCTTCGTACCTGCCCTCGAGAAACTCCAGCAAAGCATCAGTTCCAAGGACAGCCGCGTCCTGAAAGTCATCGTCTCGCTCTCGGACCAGGTCAGCGACATAATGATGTTCAACTCGGACGAAGAACTCGTCTGCGACACAAGGCCTCTCGGGGCCCTGGCAGTCTCCGTGGTGTTCAGCCATGAAGGGAAGACAGAGAACAAGACTGTCTCAAGAAGCTACAGGACTGGTTACGAAATGATTACAGATGAGCTTCTGGAAGAGATCGCGAATGAAGCCGTGGCGGGAATCGATGAACGGTTCGAAGCGAGGAGGCCCAAGGGCGGGCAGATGCCCGTAGTGATGGGTGCCGGTGCTTCCGGAATCCTTCTCCACGAGGCCATGGGACATGCTTTCGAAGCCGACTTCAACAGGAAAGGCCAGTCCGTATTCAGTGGAAAGATAGGGCAGAAAGTCTGCGATGAGAGCATCTCTATCGTGGATGACGGAACGATATCCAGAAACCGCGGAGCTGTCAATTTCGACGATGAAGGGATTCCCGGGCAGAAGACATTCATGGTCCGGGACGGCATCCTCACATCCTACCTGCATGACAGGATCAGCGCTGCCCATTACGGTGTCGTCCCTACCGGCAACGGCCGAAGGGAGAGTTTCAGGTACGCCCCCATCCCGAGGATGAGAGCCACCTACATGCTGGGAGGAAAGTCCAGGAAGGAAGATATCATCGCTTCTGTCAAGAAGGGGATCTTTGTCGACCAGTTCAGCAATGGGCAGGTGCAGATCGGAGAAGGTGATTTCACTTTCTTCGTCAAGAGCGGATTCCTCATCGAGGAAGGTCGCCTTACCATGCCGGTAAAGGACATCAACATCATCGGGAACGGTCCCAAGGCCCTTTCTGACATCATCGCGGTCGGAAACGATCCGAAGATAGATGAAGGTGCATGGACATGCGGCAAAGGACAAAGCTGCCCGGTCTCATGCGGAATACCAACAGTTTTGATCAACAACCTGACAGTTGGAGGAGAATGATATGGAAATGATTAATGGAATGCTTTCCGGGAAAGAGATCGACCTTGCATCAAAGTGCATCGAAACGGCCAGAAGGCTCGGAGCCGATAGAGTCAGGGTAACCCTCAGCAAGAGCCTGATGGAACTGTTCGGGACATTGAACGGCGAACTTGACAAAGTTAATCACTGCCTGGACAGGTCCATGAGCGTGAGCCTGTTCGTGGATGGCAGGTTCGGCACATTCTCCACGAACCGGCTGGAAGAAGAAGGACTTGGATCCTTCCTCGAAAAATCCATCTCAACGGTAAGGATGCTCGCTCCTGACCCTTGCCGCGCCCTTCCCTCCCCGGACAGGAAGGCGGCCGGTGCGGTCAGCGGAACTGAGCTGGACCTTATGGATCCTGACTACGCAGCCGTCTCCTCCGACCAGAGGCTCAAGATGGCAATGGATGCCTCGATATTCAATGGCAACAAGGACGGAAGGCTCATATCGGAGGAAGGGGAATATTCAGACTCCATCTACGACTCGCTCGTCATCGACTCGGAAGGACTCTTCTGCCGTCACTGCGAGACTTCATTTGAATATGGAGTAGAAATGACCATCATCGATGGCGGCGGCAACCGCTACAGCGGCTATTGGTGGGACTCCGCGCCCAGGCTGCGGAACTTGGGGATTGCTTCTTGCGGCGCCACTGCCCTGGAAAGGGCTTTGAACCAGATCGGTCCGCAAAAGATCGGCTCCGGCAAGTACACCATGGTCGTGGACAATGAGAATTCTTCAAGACTGGTCGCTCCCCTGCTGTCGGCCCTGAGCGGTTATTCCATCCAGCAGAAGAATTCATTCCTGACGGACACCCTCGGCAACCGGGTCTTTCCGGAATGGCTGGACATCTTGGACAGGCCACACCAGAAAGGACGCAGCGGTTCCAGGCTGTTCGACTCTGAAGGAGTTGCCACAAAGGAGCATTCCATCATAGAGAAAGGAGTTGTGAAGGAATATTTCATCAACACCTACATGTCTAACAAGATGGGCATGGCACCGACTGTTGAAGATGCAACCCGTCCAGTGATTCCGGCGAGCATCTCTCCCGGACTTGCCAATCCGGGAAGTCTCGACCAGGAAGGGATTCTGAGGCTGGCCGGAGACGGAATCCTGGTCACCGGATTCAACGGAGGCAACAGCAATTCTGCGACAGGGAACTTTTCCTTCGGGGTCGATGGTTTCCGTTTCAAGGACGGAAAGATCCTGCACCCTGTCAGGGAGATGCTTATCACCGGCAACCTCCTGACTCTCTGGAACAATCTCCTCGCAGCCGGGGATGATCCCAGGTCCTGCAAATCAAGACAGATTCCCACATTGGCATTCAAGGATGTGGATTTCAGCGCATAATCATGATTAAACAACAAGATAAGATGAAAGTTGAGAAAAAGAAAGTAGTAAGCCTCACTTACGAACTGATCGTTGACGGCACGCTGGCCGACAAGGCCGATGAGAACCGCCCTTTGGAATATATCCACGGCACTGGCATGCTTCTTCCTAAATTCGAGAGCGAAGTAGAGGGCAAGGAGCCCGGCGAAGGATTCGAATTCACCCTTACCCCTGAAGAGGGCTACGGCACCTTCGATGAGAGTCGGTTGATCGACCTCCCCAAGGAAGCCTTCATGATAGACGGCAAGGTCCGGGAAGACCTTCTGGTCGTGGGGAAAATGATCCCAATGATGAGTGACTCAGGCCAGGTAGTCAACGGAATCGTCCATGAAGTGACGGACGAAAAAGTCACAATGAATTTCAACCACCCCATGGCCGGGAAGACCCTGAACTTCACCGGGAAGGTAGTAGAAGTCCGTGATGCCACGGAAAGGGAGCTCGAGAAGGGACACCCCTGCCATCACAAGCATGATGGTGAGGGATGCTGCCATGGCAAAGGCCACAAGGACGGAGAAGGCTGCTGCCGCGACAAGGAAGGTTGCTCGGAGGAAAAGTGAAGACAGCAGTAGTCATACTCAACTGGAACACCCGGGATTTCTTGTCCAGGTTCCTCCCTCCTCTGCTTGAGTCGGTGGGAGAAGATGCAGAAGTGATCGTAGCGGACAGCGCATCCAGTGACGGTTCCATGGAAATGCTTTCCAGGGATTTCCCCGATGTCCGGCAGATCAGGCTGGAAGACAATTACGGATTCACTGGTGGCTACAACAGGGCGTTCGAGAGAGTCTGTGCCCTTCCTGAAGCAAAGGACCTGGAATATTTCGTCCTGATCAATTCCGACATCGAAGTCACTCCGAAATGGCTAGATCCGCTCCGGGATTGGATGGACAACCATCCCGAATGCGCCGCATGCGGCCCGAAGCTGCTTTCCTGGCAGACCAGGGACCGGTTTGAATATGCCGGAGCGGCCGGAGGCATGCTGGACTGCTATGGTTATCCATTCTGCAGGGGGCGAGTTCTGAAAAAAGTCGAGAAAGACAACGGCCAGTACGACACTCCATCCAAGGTCTTCTGGGCCACCGGGGCCTGCCTTATGGTAAGGGTCAGCGATTTCAAGGCGATGGGAGGCCTGGATGACAGGTTCTTCGCTCACATGGAAGAGATTGACCTGTGCTGGAGATTCCAGCTTGACGGCAAGACGGTCTGCGTCGTGCCGTCTTCCGTCGTGTACCATGTCGGCGGAGGGACCCTTCCGAACGACTCCCCTTGGAAACTGAAACTGAACTACCGCAACAATCTCCTGATGTTGGAGAACAATCTCGCAAAGACATATTCACTGAATATGCCTGCAGGAATGCCGGCTGCAAAGGCGGCCTCCCGTGCAGCCAGGAAAGCATCCCGGACCATTTTCCTACGGATGATCCTGGACGGATGCTCCGCAATGGTGTACCTGCTCACAGGCAAATTTGACTATTTCAAGTCGGTAGCTGAGGGACACAAGGAGTACAAGGCTCGGAGAAATGGTATAGAAGTTGCTGATATTCAGAAGTATTTAGAATCGCACCGAGGGGTTCGTGCACCATCATTGTTCCCAAGGTGGATCGTTCCCTTGGCTTTTGCCAAAGGAAATGATATATTTGCATTTATCAGGAAAAAGACATGAAAATCGTCATTCAGGGAGCAGGTGAAGTCGGATCCCACCTCGCAAAGATGCTCAGCCAGGAGGCCAACGACATCACTGTCATAGACGACAATCCGCAGAGGCTCAAGAATATCACCTCGATTGCGGACGTGATTGCCGTGAGCGGTCCTCCTTCTTCCCTCAAAGTAATGAGGGAAGCCGAGGTCCAGCATGCCGACCTCTTCATATCCGTGGTTCCCTTCGTCCCTCAGGACGTCAACATCGTCAGCGCCCTGCTGGCGAAGAACCTGGGCGCCCGCAAAGTAACCGCAAGGATTGACGACAACGATTTCCTTACCCCAGAGAACAAGCTGCTGTTCAAGCAGATGGGAATCGAGTTGATGTTCTATCCCGAAAGGCTTGCGGCTGATGAAATCTACGACCTGCTCAAGCACACCTCAACATCTGAGTCCATGGATTTCGCCCGGGGAAGGCTCCAGGTCGAAGTGTTCAAGCTTGAAGAAGACTCTCCCCTGCTGAACATGAAGATCGCGGAATTCGCTGCAATAACGACCAAGGATGAACTCCAGTTCAGGGTGATAGCCATTTCCCGGGGGGGGCAGACCATCATGCCCAAATTCGACACCAAGTTCATGTACCATGACCTGGTGTTCATCATTGCCACGCGGGAAGGGATCCAGTTCTTGATGAAGTTCCTGGGGAAGAACAATGTCGAGGTAGACAAAGTGATGATCCTCGGGGGATCACAGATAGCAGAACTTGTCGCCGACCGCCTGAGCAAGAAGATCAGCATGGTCAAAATCCTCGAGAAAGACAGGGACAGGGCCATGGTCTTGTCTGAGAAACTGGACGACAACGTGATAGTCGTGGTCGGAGACGGCCGCAACTCTGAGCTCCTCCTCGAGGAAGGGATCAAGGACTATGATGCTTTCCTGGCGCTGACCGGGAAAGACGAAGCCAATGTCCTGGCCTGTGTCGTTGCGAAGAAATTCGGCGTGGAACGGACAGTCGCCGAAGTTGAGAACATAGAGTATATCCATCTCGCCGAAGAGATGGGAGTCGACTCTGTCATAAACAAGAAACTCATCACGGCCGGAAGGCTATTCAAGTTCACATTGAGCGGCAAGGCAAGGCTGGTCAAATACATGAGCGGAACCGACGCAGAAGTCCTAGAATACCCGGTAGCACCAGGAAGTGCGATCACCAAGGGGCCTCTTAAAGATCTTTCGTTCCCCAAGGATTCAGTGATCGGAGGGATTATCAGGGGGAATGAATCGGCTATTGCAGTGGGATCGACCAAGATCGAGGCCTATGATCGAGTCGTTGTCTTCGCCCTTCCACACGCAGTGAAGGAAGTGGATAAGTTCTTCATCCAAAGATAGTCACCCTGTCAGACATTCAGCTCAAGCCAGCGGGTTTCAGCTTCATCCAGAAGGGAACCCACTTCCGCGAAGCGTGAAGATACTCTCTGAAGTGCTTCATGGTCGGTCAATCCTCCCTGGAGCGCGGCTTCCAATTCGGATTTCTCCCGAGTAAGGTCTTCGATGTCCTTCTCGAGTTTCTCAAGTTCCTTCTGTTCTTTGTAGGATAGTTTCCTGGGTACACCTGGTTTCTGCGACTGGGACGGCTGGGTGGGAGTGGCCCTGGTTGCTTTTTCCGCATTCCTGGCCTCGGAACGGCGAGCCGCCTCAAGGTCCTTCATGTAGTCCCTGTACTGGCTGTAGCTCCCGACGAAATCCTTTACTTCACCTCCCCCCGTGAATATGAACAGATGATCGACCAGACGGTCCAGGAAATGGCGGTCATGGGAAACGATTATCAAGGTGCCCTTGAATTCTTTCAAATACTCTTCAAGGACGTTGAGTGTCACTATGTCCAGGTCGTTTGTCGGCTCATCCATCACCAGCAGGTTAGGTTGCTGCATCAGGATGGTCAGCAGATACAGCCGGCGTTTCTCGCCGCCAGAGAGCTTGCTGATCCTGTTGTTGAGCATGTCATGAGGGAACATGAACCGCCCAAGCAGATGGGTATCGTTGACGGTCTCAAGAACGGTCTGGTCCTCATCGAAATACATTCCGCTCTGCCGGTAGTAACCAATCTTCAGGGACTCCCCTCGCTCGATTGTCCCGCTCACTTCCATTGAGCCGCCCAAAGGGAGTTCCCCAAGGAGCAGGTCTACGAAGGTGGTCTTCCCTATTCCGTTGGAGCCAACGATGCCTACCCTCTCGTAACGCTGGAAGTTATAGGTAAAGCCTTTCAGGAGGACTGTACCGCCGACGCTGAAAGACAAGTCCTTGCAATTGATGACCTTGGTACCCAGACGCTGGGCAGTCCCCATTTCATCAAGGTTAAGCGATTCAGTCCTGTAGACCTGCGAAACCCGGTCCTTAAGCTCATAGAAAGCATTTTTCCTGTACTTGGCCTTCCCTGTCCTGGCACATGGACTTGAATGCATCCATTCCAGTTCCCTACGGAATATGTTCCTGACCTTGTCGGTCTCAGCATTGTAATTGTCTATCCTTTCCTGACGCTTCTCCAGATAATTCTGGTAATCACCTTTATAGATATAAACCCGGCCATGGTCAAGCTCCATGACGGTATTCGCCACACTGTCGAGGAAATACCTGTCATGCGTCACCATCAGCAAGGTACAACGTGCATGGGAAAGGTAGTTTTCCAGATATTCTATGGCATCGATGTCCAGATGGTTCGTAGGCTCATCCATGATGTAGAAGTCGGCATCGCTCGCCAGCATGACGACTATGGCGACACGCTTGATTTCCCCGCCTGACAGTTCTTTCATCTTCCTTGAAGGATCGCCAAGGGACAGTGAAGTCAGGAGCTGACCGAGCCTGAGTTCATAGTCAGCCTTATGGTCAGGATCAAGATGTTCCATCCAACGGCGGCTGTCGGAAAGGATCTGGTCCCAGACACTGGATTCGGGATCGAATTCGTATTCCTGCTCCAGGAAAGCGATGCGGATGTCCTTAAGGAAAAGGACCCTCCCCCCGGAATCTGAACTGTCCTTACCGGCAAGGATCCTGAGGAGGCTCGTCTTGCCGGTACCGTTCGGGGCGATCAGGGCAATCTTGTCTCCCTCGTTCACATTGAACCCTATGTGCTCGAAAAGGACTTTCGGCCCATAAGATATGGAAATATTCTCTATCTGGAGATAACTCGGCATCTGGTTTCAGAAAAGACCGTCAAGGTCTGACTCGGAATAATCCTTGAACCATTCCCCCAGCTTTTCCCTGGCCTGGATCTTCACTTCTGGAGTTATGTTCTTGGCTACTGAGTACAAAGCCCATGTCAAGGCAGCCAGATCGTCAGTGTACCCAGCCATAGGGAGGAAATCAGGAATCAAGTCCATAGGGAGAAGGAGATAGCCCAGTGCTCCAAGGATCTTGGTCCTGTCTGCCCTGGGAGTACCCGGGTTACGAAGCACATAGTAAAGCAACAAGGCGGCATAGGCGATCTTCACGCCTGCCCTCCTGGCCAATGACTTGAGTTTCCCCCAGAACTGGTTGTCGGAGAAATACTTTTGATAACGGTCGTAGTTTTCCAATGGTTTCATGACATGGTAAAAATACAAAAAATCAGCCACAATTGATTATCTTTGTCTAAATAACCAATTAATCACGCAGAAATGAGGTCATTCCTAGCTCCCCCTGCTTACAAGGAGGAAATGAAGGGTCCGGAAGTGGATTCCCAGTACAAGAAACTCCGTTTCCAAGTATTCCTCGGAATATTCATCGGCTATGCCGGATTCTACATTGTAAGGAAGAATTTCTCGATGGCGATCCCTGGCCTGGAAGCCCTGGGGTTCACCACCGAAGAGTTAGCCATCGTATTGTCCATGAATGCGATAGCGTATGGCTTTTCAAAATTCCTCATGGCCAGCATATCGGACAGGAGCGATGCCAGGAAATTCCTGCCGCTGGGATTGATCATGGCCGCCATCTCCATGGCATTCATGATAGTTCCTGTCCAGTGGCTCGGAATCGAGCACAAAGGCTGGGCAATAGCCCTGATGTCATTGCTGAATTTCCTGGTCGGATGGTTCAACGGGATGGGATGGCCTCCTTGCGGCAGAGTCATGACCCATTGGTTCTCCATCAAGGAAAGAGGCACTTGGATGTCCGTCTGGAACTGTGCTCATAATGTGGGCGGCGCCCTTGTCGGTCCCATGGCCACCTATGGCGCCGTGTGGTTCGGATCATGGTTCTATGGTGCTCACACCGACCACTATTTCCTCATCGGTTCATTTGCATTCCCTGCAGCCGTTGCCATATTGGTTGCCATCATTGCCTACTGTCTTATCCGTGACACGCCACAGTCCTGCGGCCTGCCCTCCATCGAAAAGTGGTCCGGCCATGCCGCAAAGCATTATTCAGAAAAAGCCGAAGAAGTGATTTCCATAAAGGAGATCTTCAAGACAGTACTTTCAAACAGACTTCTCTGGTACATAGCTTTCGCGAACGCATTCGTGTACATGGTCCGCTACGGCTGCCTTGACTGGGCCCCAAAGATACTTACCGACAAGGGAATAGACATAACCAGTACTGGATGGGCCTATTTCGCCTACGAATTCGCCGCCATTCCCGGTACTCTTTTCTGCGGATGGCTGAGCGACAAGGTTTTCCATGGAAAGAGAGCCCTTCCTACGATGCTGTTCATGGCTCTCGTAGGCGTGGCGATATTCATTTACTGGAGGAACCTTGACAACCTGACGGTCATCATTTCATGCCTCATCGCCATCGGTTTCTTCATCTACGGGCCAGTCATGCTCATAGGCGTCCAAGCTCTTGACCTGGCTCCGAAAAATGCCGCGGGAACTGCAGCCGGACTGACCGGCTTCCTCGGTTATGTCCTCGGAACCGCCGTCCTTGCCAATATCCTGATCGGTTTCGTCATGAAGAGTTCAGGACTGGACACCGTGTTCCTCCTCTTCCTCTGCGCCTGCTTAATCTCGATACTCCTGATGGGACTCACCTACAAGGCAGAACAATATCTCACGAAGGATTAAATGCCCTGTACGGCGTATCTCTGACATTCTGTCAGCATGTCCCCGCTGGCAGATAATTTGATACGTTCTTGATGCACACAATGTGGATAAATGAACAGAAACATGAGCAAGAAACATAAAGAAAATGTCAAGCAGGTTGCTGACAAAGAAGTAGAAACGACTGAAACGAAAGAAGTTAACCCTGAAGAGAAAACTTCCCAAGAAGCAGCCGAAGAGAATAAAAAGGAAGATGAATCAGCTAAAACCATAGCTGCTCTCCAAAAGGAAAACGAAGAACTGAAAGCATCTGTCGCCAAGGAAAAGGATGACTACATCCGCTTGATGGCAGATTTCGAGAATTTCAGGCGCCACTCCGCCGAAGCAAAGCTTGAACTCGTCAGTTCAGCTTCCTCGGACATAATCAAGAGCCTCCTTCCAGTACTGGACGACTGTGAAAGGGCTCTCGCCATGTTGGCAGAGACCGAGGATGAAGCTGCGATGGAAGGGACCAACCTGATTTACAACAAATTGATGGGAATCCTGAAAGGCAAAGGTCTTGAGCCCATCAAGGCAAAGGACGAGAAGTTCGACACTGATTTCCATGAGGCTGTGGCGCAGATTCCTGTTCCGGAAGAAGAGAAGAAAGGTCTTGTCTATGACGTGGTCCAGACTGGCTATACCCTTTCAGGGAAGGTTATCCGTTACGCCAAGGTCGTAGTGGGAATATAGGAGGTCACTGGATATGGCAGAGAAAAGAGACTACTACGAAGTCTTGGGAGTCACTAAGCAAGCGACTGCCGACGAGATAAAGATGGCCTACAGGAAGGCTGCCATGAAATGGCATCCTGACAGGTGGGTGGAAGGTACCGATGCCGAGAAGAAAACGGCAGAAGAGAAATTCAAGGAAGCTTCTGAAGCTTATTCCATCTTAAGTGATCCTGACAAGAAAGCCAGGTACGACCAATTCGGTTTCGCTGGTGTGGATGGTCAGGGAGCCCCTGATTTCAGCGGTGGATTCGGCAACCTGGAAGACATCCTCAGGGATCTCTTTGGAGGTGGTTTCGGAGGATTCGGTGGTGGATTCAGCGGATTCGGTTTTGGTGGCAATGGTTCTTCACGTACTCAGACCAGGGTTTACCGTGGGCGGGACATACGTACCCGTGTGCGCCTGACCTTGGAAGAAATCGCCAAAGGAGTCGAGAAGGAGATCACCATTGAGCGTAACAGGCCTTGTCCTGACTGTGGAGGCCGTGGCACAAAGAATTCCTCTGACGTAAAGACCTGTCCTAACTGCAAGGGTTCCGGCCAGGTCCAGCACGTGACCAGTTCCCTCTTTGGAAGGACCATGACTTACACGACTTGTCCCCAGTGTGGAGGAGAAGGCAAGATCATCGCCAATCCTTGCCGTACTTGCGGCGGTACCGGTCTGGTCCGCAGGCGGGAGACCGTCAAAGTAAAGATTCCTGCCGGAGTCGAAGACGGAATGCAGCTGACTCTTCGTGGCGAAGGTCATGCCGCGCCTCACAATGGTGTCAACGGAGACCTTCTGGTCATAATAGAGGAAGTCGCACATGCCAACCTCAAGCGAGAGGGCAACAACTTGTTCTACTCTACGACCATTTCCGTAACCGACGCAATCCTTGGAACTGAAATAACAGTTCCTTGCCTGGATGGTTCGTACAAGGTCAAGGTCGATCCCGGGACTCAGTCAGGTGCTGTCATAAAGCTTAGGGGAAAGGGTTTGCCGGCTGTCAGCGGATATGGCAGCGGAACCGGAGACATGTATGTGAAAATACTGGTCTGGATCCCAAAGAGATTGTCCAGCGACGAGAAAGCCGCACTTCAAGCTATGAGGAACAGCCGTTCATTCACACCGGATCCCAGCCGTGACGACAACGCTGTCTTCGACAAGATCAAAGACATTTTCTAAAATAATCCCGAAAAACAAAGGCAAGAGAGGCGGCCAAAAGGTTGCCTCTCCTGCTTTTGTTTGGTTATTCCTCTTAAATGTATATATATTTGTATATTCAAGTGAATGATATAGCAATGTTTAAGTTGAATAGAATAAAGACGATCTTGCTGGTATCCATGGCAATGACAGCCATGATGATTTCCTGCCAGAAAGATCCTGAGTTAACAGTGTCCAAGAATGATTATTCCATAGGTGCTCAAGGAGGAGAAATCTCCGTGGATGTTAGTTCAAATATTAACTTGACGGCTAGTATCAGCGCAGATTGGTTATCGATAGTGTCATCTACGAATTCCGGTGGAGTCTGGCGTTTTGCAGCAGCACGCAACGACACCTATGAAGAACGGTCAGCACGCATAATATTCTCAGGATCCGGAGTTTCGGAGACTGTCACTGTTTCACAATCACAGCAGGACGCAATCATCCCGACTTCATTGGATTATGTATTATTCTATGAATCCCAAGACTTTTCCCTGCCACTGTCTTCTAATGTAGATTATTCTGTATCATCTTCTGCAGATTGGATCAAACAAAAAGGCACAAGGGGCTTGAGTAACAAGGAGTTATTGTTCTCAGTCGAAGAGAATTCCGGTAAAATGATCCGCGAGGCCACAATAACCATCTCTTCCGGTGCTCTACGCCAGTCCATCCGCATCTCTCAACTCCCGACAACACATTCGCCTGAGACACTGGAAGAATGGCACAAGTCAACGGAACTTAATAAAAGCATCAACAAGGCCAAGGTTGATCTTTTCAAACAACTTGGATCTGAGGGAAACGACGAAATAGACAAGATCGTAGAGGGACTTAACCAAATTGAAGGAGTCATTGAAGTCATCCCTAATCCTGAAGGAAATGTCGTGTCCATAATGCAGCGAGACAGCATCTGGCTGGACATTTTCCTTGATAAGGCCTCTTTCAGAGAGCCAGATTATCTGGATGGCATATCAAGCCAGGAGACAGAAACTCGGTCAAGTTTCGTTCTCGATGGCCGGAATACCATAAAAAAAGGAGGCAAAGCGCTGATTCTGTCTCCATTCCAATGGAACTTAAATTACCACACTTCGTTTTGGAAGAAAACCCTGGATGAAGTATTCTCCGAAGTCTCCCTCATGCAGAACCCAAAGGAAGGAGTTGGAACTGCTGGAATTGATGCATTTAAAGGGCCATTCCTGGAGACTTTTGATTTCATCATAATAGCAACCCATGGAGGATTCAATACCTACCATGAAGATGTAGTTTCTTCTTTACTGTCCGGGACCATTGTGTCAGATTCCAAGTCAGAATCTTTGAAAAAAGAGGGATACATTGTCCGTACGGGAACTACAACTCATTCGGACAATACTTTCTATGAGATGGTCCCCAGTTTCCTGAATAATGCAACATTTGACAAGACCGCTGTAATCCTCGCAGCATGCTCATCAGCCGTAACAAGGACCATGGTTGACAAATTCCGCGACAAAAAGGCATCTTTTGTCGTAGGATTTGAGCAAACAATGTTCTACGATGCCATGGATTGTTACGTCTCCTCAATGGTCCAATGCCTGTCTAATGGGATTTCATTCTACGATGCTCACAAGTACTCTACAGAATCAGATATTGCGAGAAGATGGGCTGATTTCGAGATGGCCGACTTGGAGAAGACTGGGAGTGATCCATCGTTATTGGATATTGTCAATAACACAAAATGCTTCCCTGAAAAACCAAAGGAAGACTTGTTCTTTGTTGACCCCATTCCTGTCCTTGACAAGCCTCTTAAAGAAAACCCGCATTGTTCATGGACCTGCGGCTTGTCTCCCTTCAGTGTAACCTGGATATTATTAGAAAATTACTACAGAAACAATGATAATTTGATCCTGCACTCAGGTGAGACAGAGTATGAATCCAACTTCTCCATAGAATACGAATTCTATATCGACGGAGAGTTGTATTCAACTACAACAGAGACTGAGATCGATGTCCGCACAATTACTTCCGATAAGTCCAAGGCCTATGTCATTGCACGTATCAAGGAACCGGAATTGGGAACAGTTGACATCTCATACAAGAGCAATGAAGAGCCTTTCACTTTGACAAAGATACCTGAATACATTGCTTTGACAACAGGGGAAGCGACCAACATTTATTCCACCCGCGCACAGATTACCTCCAGCTACGAAACCAACTGGGATCCAAACATCGTAGAGAGGGGAATCGTTTATTCCTCCTCACGTAAAATTCCGGAGATTGGTTACCCTGACTGTTCAACCGCAGTCAGCTCTTCTGCCGGACGAACTTTTTCAACTATACTTTCTTCACTTAAACCCGGGACCAAGTATTACGCACGAAGCTATGTCACGGTGGAGGATAAGAATGCCTGCACAAATCATTACGGCAAAGTCATCGATTTCGAGACAGCCGATTATTCCAGCAGCAGCGTAGGATTTGGAGTGGATAAACTCTTTTTCAATCTGGAGGACACCCCGACAGGGGGTTCCTCACACGATGTTGTCACAATAACCAACATAGGAGATGTGCCATTAACAAGACTGGAATGCTCATGGGAGGAAGAAGGATCAAGTCCATTCCATGTCAATTTAAGCATGTTTCAGCCTTTGAACCCTGGTGAAAAGATTTTTGCCACCGTAGTCTTCGAACCCAAGGATGAGGGAGTTTTCCGTAGGACCCTCCTCATCAGGGCAACTGGTGCTGAAACCAGCGGCTTGGACCTACCGGCGACCAAAGTCTATTTTACAGGGATCGCTTTTATCCCCAAGAGACCTGTTCCAGACACGGGAAAATATAGCGACAGTACAACCGACCTTGGCCTGTCTGTCAATTGGGCTACCTGTAATTTAGGAGCTTCCACTTTTTTAGAAGCCGGAAACTTATATGCCTGGGGAGAAACCGTACCTAGAAACGACATTATGGAATGGAAAACATACAAATGGAGCAAGGATGAGGAAAACACTCTTACCAAATACTGCCTTGACAAAAATTCCGGATATAATGGGTTCGTCGATTGGAAAACAGTCCTTGATCCTTCGGACGATCCAGCTACAGCAAAGTTCGGGAACCGGTACAGGGTCCCATCACTTGAAGAATGGCAGGAACTTGTGGATAACTGCTCATGGACATGGTACTCCAATTATCGGGGGACTGGCGTACAAGGGTACAAAGTAACCAGCAAAGTGCCCGGTTACACCGACAAGTTCATATTCCTACCCGCTGCGGAACCAAAGCCTGAAGGGGATCTTAAAGTTCCTTCTGATTATGGTGACTACATGATTAATTCCTTGTATAGGGTCGATAATCCCGGGACACTGTTTGACATCTTCACTTTTCACAAGTCATTCATAAGCTCAACAGCCAGTCATCTAATCGGTACAAGAGGTTACTCATTGGTAAGCGTAAGGCCTGTCTGTGTAAAAACAGCATCAAAGAAGCCCATGATTAGCTTTTCTTCAAAAGAGTTACAGCTAGGGAAGGCCAAGGTCGGCACGGTCGGCGGAAAGCAGGATCTGATAATCACAAACATTGGAAACGCTACGTTGGTCTTGTCTACGGTCAAACTGGTTGATGGGGACAAGGGTTTCGTTATCCCACCTGTTGACTTTACCGGTACTATGATAGAGCCTAATGAATCCTTCAGAATCCAAGTGCGGTTCAAACCTACAATGACCGGTGATGTCATAGACAATCTTCTCATCAAGTCGAATGCAGAAAACTACAGCTTCAACTTGGTAACCTTGTACGGGACAGGTACTCTGTAGAGCCTTACATTTTTCAAAAATAATCACGAAAAAGTTTTTGGGATTGCAAAATAATTCTTACTTTTGCAGTCCGAAAATCAAAAGCAACCTCTTACGGGTCGTTATCAGATGTGCGTAACGTTGCATCAAAAGTATTGAGAGATGGATTTAATGAAAGTTGTAGAGCAATCTTTCGCTAACGAGAAAGTTGCTGAGTATCCGAAATTCAAGGCCGGTGACACAATCACCGTTACCTATAGGATCAAGGAAGGAGACAAGGACAGGCTTCAGAAGTTCAGAGGCGTTGTCATCCAGGAGAGGGGCGCAACCCCTACCACCAGGACGTTCACTGTCCGCAAGATCTCCGGTGGAATCGGTGTCGAGAGGATTTTCCCT
>CADBMD010000093.1 GCA_902795735.1 uncultured Bacteroidia bacterium | reverse complement strand
TTATTGTTATCAGCTCCCTTGCCAGAATAAACTACCTTTCCCAAATCTGCGAAATCCAGTTCCACGTGTATAGAATCGCCTGGGCATACCATCATGGTTTCAATATAAGGAGGCATAGATATGGTTCTGGGTGAGTAAGGGATGAAAGAGAAAGCAAAAGCATCATCTGATATTACTGAACTCTGGAGTTGTGAAACTCGCTCATAAAACGGGAAAACGATATTGATTTCCGTTGTTTCCGGATAAACATCCCGATTGGATATGTGCCCTGTAATGATAACCGGCCTGGAATAATCGGCAGCATCTCCTTTGATATTCTCGGTCTCGAATATAAAGTCCGATCCATCCATCACTTCCTGTTTGTTTCTATGCCCGCAAGATAGCACCAGACCGAAAGAAGTCAATAATATAAGAGTTTTGAAGAAGTGCTTCGAATGAAATAGTACTTTCATAATAACTATAAGTTGAATTCAATTTTGAAGTGCGACACACTTAAAAAGTTAAAGTTAAATAATTGTATACAATATTCCTACGGTGTCCTGTAGCCCAAAGATTACTCTGTCCGGCAATCATCACAAACTGTTTCTTGTATCATTTCGATTTGCGCATGATTATTTACGTATATTTGCATCAACATATTGAATTATCCAGGATATTGCGTCATTTCAGAAGACGGACACGAGGCTGGGCTTATGGACAAGAAAAAGAGACATCCTATCAATGCGAGGCTGCGTGCTTTTACCATCTGGCAGGAACTGGGGTATTTTCCCTGGCGAAAACCTGCGGAAGGCAAGGCTCGGAAGCGCTCAGGCGACTTCTATAAGGGAGCATTCAACAGCATCCCATTCCTGAACGAAGATGCGAAGCGGACTTTTACCCACCTGCTCTTGCGCCCCGGGTACATGATCCGGGACTATATCCGGGGAGACCATGAACGATACTTGGCGCCCTTGACCGCGCTGATCATTTTCTACGCCTTCTTTGCCCTGGTTTCTGCAGTCGTGGAACCGGTAAAGGAGTCTAAAAAGGAAAACGCCAGTATAGAAGTCCAGGACACCACATATATGTCCCAAACGAAGTCTCTCGAGTCTATGGACGATTCACTCAAAGACTTGGATACACTAAAGCAGGAGCGCGTCGCTTCACTGATCAAAAATACCGTGGCAACCGTCTATAAAGGTTGGATCTATCTCCACTTGGACCAACACCCGGAAGAGGTGGACACCCAACATGAATCCTCCCTTGCAGCACTGGAAAGAGCCCTCCGGAACCAAGGAATTCCGCTTTTCCTAGGTAAATTCTTCCTCCTATGGCTGGCGATGGCCATCACGCTGCGACGGCAAAAACTGCGTATGGGGGCCTATGCAGCCTGCTCAGCCTACATCCTGTGCCAGTTCAGCTTTTTCATGTTGTTCGCCCTATTGTTCTCCTTAGGGAAGAGTGCGGAAATAGGTATTATCCTGATACTGATCCTGATGGTATTGGATTATCACCAGTGGCTTGGCACAAGCTACAAAAAGAGTTTCCGACTGGCTGTGCAGACCGGCCTTTGGTACGGAATCCTATACATCTTCTTCATAATCCTGGTGGGCGCTACTGCTTTCCTTGTCACTTGGCTCAGGCTATAAGCAAAGGCTGATACCTATTCCATAATATCTATTCCGGTACCATTGTTTCCGTTCCGGCTCAGGAGGCAGCTCATAACCAGGACGAAGAAAGGCCTGTCCGCCACCCATAATATATACTTGTGGCAAACTGACTTCAATGCGTGGAGGCCTACATGCAGGACGCTGCAAACATAACTTACACTCTTGCTTTCATCTAGCATACTCATCGCTTGTACATACTTCGGGTAATTCTCGTTATATTTAATTTACCCTGATGCTGTGTCCGGCTATAAGGCGCAATTTGGCTCGGAACTCTGCGGGAAGGAATATGGGCAAAAACGTGACCGGGGAGTTCGGCGGGGAACTCTGCGGGAAGGAATATGGGCAAAAACGTGACCGGGGAGTTCGGTGAGGACTGCTGGAGTTGGAAAAGGAGGGTGGAGATCCTTTGCTTCGCTCAGGATGATAGGGATACTGCCGCAGTGAACGGGAGAAAGCAGAGGGGAACGGCGCATGGTGTGTGGAGTGCTGTGGATTGCTCATGGGTGGATACGGGTGGTACGGATGTATGTGGGTGGCATGTTCTGGTGGGAGCCGAGTATTTTTCGTATCTTTATTCACTCTTAATCAGATTTGCCATGCGAAAAGTTATCTCAATTTGTTTGATCCTGGTGGCCGCCCTGGCGAGCGGACAACTGCTGAGCGGACAGGACAAAGCCACGACTCTCTGGTACCGCCAATGCGCCAAAGACTGGAACGAAGCCCTGCCTGTGGGAAATGGCAGGATAGGGGCGATGGTCTATGGAGATCCGTGGAACGAAACCATCCAACTGAACGAAGAAAGCCTCTGGGCTGGCTGCCCTGAAGACGGCAACGCCGATGCCGCAGCAGTCATGCCGGAGATTCAAAGGCTGCTTCTGGACGGCAAGATAACCGAAGCCAGCACATTGGCAGAAAAAAGCCTGGCCGGAAATCCGATGCGCATACGCTCCTATCAGACTTTCGGAGATCTCCACATTGACTTTTTCGAAAAGGGTACCGGGAACTACAAAGTCATCTATCCGGATGGCATACAAGACTACCAGAGATCCTTGGACCTGATGACCGGAGTGAATACTACATGCTTCAAGACCGGCGATGTCCAGTTCCGAAGAGAAGTCTTCGCCTCTGCTCCAGACGACATAATCGTAATCAGGCTGACAGCCGACCAAACGGGTAAACTGACATTTAAACTCAGTTATTCCAGAAGCGAAAACGCAGGGTGCTCCCCTGACGGACCAGGTACTTTGGCCATATTCGGACAGCTGATCGACCTCCCTGGCAAGGACCAAGGAGAAGCCGGTCCGCACATGAAATTCGCAGGCAGGATAAAGGTCGATGCAAAAGGAGGGAACATAACAGAATCAGGAAACAGCATATTCGTGGACAAAGCGGATGAAGTCGTGGTACTCGTCGCCATGGGCACTGACTACAACTTCGCCAAACTCGATTTCGACAGGTCGATCAACCCATCTGGCCTGTGCAAAGAGAAGATTGCCGCCGTCCAAAACAAGTCCTTCGACGAACTTAAGGAACGCCATATCAAGGAACACAAAGGTCTGATGGGTCGGGTTTCACTTGCTCTGGGCGATAGCGAGAAGTCCGATATACCTACGGATGAGAGGCTGGCGAAAATGAAAGAAGGAGAATCCGACCCGGCCTTGGCCGCGTTGTATTTCCAGTACGGCCGCTACCTACTGATCGGATCTTCACGCCGACCCGGAAGGCTCCCGGCCAATCTTCAGGGTATCTGGAACCAGGAAATCTCTGCACCTTGGAACGCAGACTACCACACCAATATCAACATCCAGATGAACTATTGGCCTGCAGAAGTGTGCAATTTGTCCGAAACCGTCTTGCCTTTCTCTGACTGGATAAATGCGATACGAGTTCCCGGAAGGGTTACTGCAAGGAAGACATTCGGGGCGGAAGGTTGGACTGTCAACCATGTCTCCGACCTGTTCGGACACACGTCAATCAGTGACGGTGTGGGCTGGGGTACATTCCCCATCGCAGGGCCCTGGCTGGCTTTGCATTTATGGGAGCACTACCAATTCACCATGGATAGGGAATATCTTAGGACGCAGGCTTTCCCTGCCATGAAAGAGGCGGCCGAATTCCTGCTTTCTTTCATGGTGACCGACCATGACGGCCACCTCGCCACAGCGCCGTCCAATTCACCTGAAAACGCCTACAGGATGCCGGACGGGAAGTCTTACAACCTGACATATTCAGCCACTATGGACATCGAGATCGCTACAGAGCTTTTCCGCGCATGCCAAACAGCCGCCAGAATACTTGAGAAAGACGCCGGGGCCAAGAAAGCAGACATCGGCGCCCTTGACGATAATAAAGAATTCTGCGAGCGTATCTCCCAGGCCCTCGGCAAGCTTCCACCGATAAGGATAGGACAGCGTTACGGAACAATCCAGGAATGGATCGAGGACTATGAGGAGGTCGAGCCCGGTCACCGGCACATGTCGCACCTGTTCGGGCTTTACCCCGGCACCACCATTACAGACAAGGACCCGGACCTTTTTGCAGCAGCCAAGCGCACGATAGAGAGGCGACGCAAGTACAACGAAGATCCCGTCACGAGACAGGGTTCCTACACAGGATGGAGCCGGGCATGGCTGATCAATTTCTACGCCCGACTGAGGGATGGAGAAGAAGCCGGAGCCAATGTGGACGCCCTCCTGGCGAAATCCACACTGGACAATCTTTTCGACACCCATCCGCCTTTCCAGATTGACGGAAACTTCGGAGGAACGGCCGGAATTGCCGAAATGCTCCTCCAGTCACATACCGGAGAGATAGATCTCCTTCCCGCCATTCCCAAGTCATGGAAAGACGGCCAAGTCAAGGGACTCCGATCAAGGGGTGGGTTCACAGTGGACATGACATGGAAAGATGGTGTTCTTGAATATGCCACGATCACCCCGGACCATACTGTCAAGAAGGTGGTCCGCTATGGAGAGAGGAAAAAGACCGTCCGGTTCAAGGCCGGGAAGCCGGTCCAGGTAAGGTTCTGACCACCGGACTCTCCTTGAGAAAGCCTTTGGCACGTTTTTTTCGGGAATTTTTCTCGCGGATTTTTTTATGGTCAAGGTTTACTCAATAATCCTGAGCATCCTGCTCGCTCTCCTAGGCTCTATCCCTATTGCAGCCCAGGAAGAGGAACCTCTACCCATACCCGCAAGGAAGTCTGGAGCTTCCTACATGGGCTACCGCGTAGAAAAAGGCGACACTGTCTATTTCGACAGCATCGATCCGATCTGGGTGTTCCCCCGCGGACACAAAAGCCGTGGAGACTTGAAGAAATACTACCGTCTGGTTTACAATTTCAATAAAGTCTATCCCTATGCACTCCTGGCCAAAGACATGACGAACCAGGTGGACAACCATATCGCGGAAAACAACCTCAGGATGCGTAAGAAGGAGAAGTACATCAACCAGATGCAGAAAGAACTTTTCCTGGCCTACGAAAAGCCTCTGAAGAACATGAGCATCTCCCAGGGGCGGCTTCTGATAAAGCTGATAGACAGGGAGATAGGCCGCTCATCCTACAAGATAATAAAAGATTACAAGAGCGGAATCACGGCCGGCTTCTGGCAGGGTGTGGCAAAAATATTCGGTAACGACCTGAAAAGCCGCTACGATCCTCAAGGTGACGACAAGGTAACTGAATATCTGGTCGAGAAATGGAAGCGGGGCGAATTCGATTCCCTGTACTATTCGATATTCTGGGAAATGCCCACGCATCCGGACATCAGGTCGAACACTATAAAGTTCGAGGACTGAGGTTTCATCCAGTCCTTGAGCACAAGCAGCCTGGCTCCTGTCGGCAGTTGCATGTCCACGGAGACATGGAAATGGCCGAACACGAAATAGTCCACATGATGCTTCCCTGAATAGTCTACCGCGAACTTGTACAACGGCTCATCCTCTCCCCTGAACACATAGTCCACGCTCCTTGCCACACGGCTTTTGTGTGACCATCCTTTACCTATCGCAAAGGCTAGAGTTGGATGTATCAAGGCACTGAAAAGCCTCTGACAGATACGGTTATGGAATGCCTTCCGCATGACCTTGTACCAGAAATGTCCTGGTCCTAGCCCGTCGCCATGTCCCAGGCAAAAGGTCTTGCCTCCGATTTCGACAAGGCAGGGCTGCTTGAGGATCCTGATGCCCATGTCCTCGAAATAGTGATAGCACCAGATGTCATGGTTGCCTTGGAAAAAGAAGACCTTGACCCCTGCTTCCATCAAGTCCATCAGGGCGGAGAAAACCTTGACATAGCCTTTTGGAACCAAGTCCCGGTACTCGTACCAGAAGTCCCAGATGTCACCCAGCATGTAGAGGGCTTCCGTCTTGTCCTTTGGGATTGAATCGAGGAAACGGACGAAGCGTGCTTCGCGTTCAGCAGGATCACCTACGGCAAGGCCGAGGTGGACGTCGGAGACGAAGTAAACCAGTGTCCTTCCGGGCATTTCTATGCTATTATGAATATCAATACGGCTACTATCGTGCAGTAGAGGGCGAACCACCCGAGCTTTGCTTTCCGCACAAGTGCGACCATCGTCTTGCATGCGAAAAGTCCGGAGAGGAATGCTGAGATGAATCCGACGATGAGGCAGACCGGGCTGAGTCCTCCTCCGAGGGTTGCTTCTCCAGTGACGGCTTTGAGGATGTCAAGGAGCTGCTCTCCGATTATGGGGACGAGGACCATCAGGAAGGAGAACTGGGCCATGGCTGTGCGCCTTACGCCGCAGAGAAGTCCGGTGGCGATGGTGGTGCCGGAGCGGGAGAGGCCCGGGGCTACAGCACAAGCTTGGCCGAGGCCGACGATGAAGGCTTGGAGATAGCTGATTCCGTTCCTGTATCCTGCGCTTCGCGACGGTGTTCCGTCAGCAGCAGCGGCCCCTTTGCTTCCTGCGCTTCGCGCCCTAGCCGGGTAAATGGTCGCTTCAGGGGCACTGCTGCTGACTGGGGCGGTGCTGCTGGCGCATGAGGAGCTGGCGGCGGCACCCCTTCCTGAACCGAAAAAGTCGGACAAAAGCAGCAGGGCGGCGGTTATAAGGAGACAGACAGCCACAGTCGTGAGAGAATCTCCGAAAAGAGCCTCGACCTTGTCCTTGAACAAGAAACCGACGAGAGCAACCGGTATCATCGACACGATGATCTTGAAAATGTAGTCCGTCTCATCATTATACTTGAACTTGAAGAAACCTGCGATGAGTTTGCATATCGGTTTCCAGAAGACAATGATAGTACTCAGCACGGTAGCCAGATGGACCGTCACGGTAAAATCCAGGAATCCCTCCGGCTCGACTCCGAGCAGCTCCCTCACTATCATGAGATGACCGCTCGAACTGACGGGAAGGAACTCCGTAAGGCCCTGGACTATTCCCAGGAGAAGAGCTTGCAGCCAGTCCATCCTACTTGGTGCTTTCTCCGGAATCCTTCGGACGTTTCATTATGGCCACGATCTCGATGATGATCCCGCACAGGATCACTATCGGCGCAGCAACCAGTCTCCTGAAATCGAACATCGACCAGTTGAAGACATTAGGGTCCTTGACTCCGCCTCCCATCATCAGGATGAAACCGGCGACCATGACGATGAACCCCATTACAAGGAGCCAAAGTCCCTTGCGGGTGATCGCCATCTTTGTGTTATCAGACATATTCCTGGAATGTTATATTCATTTAATAGTAAAGTTCATCATTCGAAAGCGAGACGAGTTTCCCGACAACGAAAAAGGTGCTGACAAGGCAGATAAGTACTCCTGAGACTATCACGATACCTATCACGACCAGCAGCAGATCAAGGCTGAAAACCTCGAACAACTGGGAGAACTCCTTCCGGAGAAGGAACATCAGTCCGAGAAGCAGTGCCGTCGCCAACAAAGCTGAGAACAATCCCTGGAAAACGGCCTGGCCCAGGAAAGGAGCCCTGATGAAAGACTTTGTCGCTCCCACCAGTTTCATCGTGTGGATTGTGAACCTCTTCGAGAACACATTCAGCCTGACCGTGTTGTTGATCAGGACGAAAGAGATGAAGAGAAGGAGTATCAGAAACACTCCGAGGACCAGGGAGATCTTTCCAAGATTTGTGTTGAGCTTGTCCACCAGGGATTGCTGGTAGACGACTTCATCCACCAGCGGAGAATCGGATATGGCTTTCTTCACTATCTCAAGGCTGTCAGCGCTGACATAGTCAGCCTTGAGGGTCACATCCACTGAAACCGGGATGGGCGCCGTCTCGAAAACCGAAAGGAAATCTTCCCCAAGCATGTCGGTCATGTCCTTGGTGCCTTCCTCCTTGGAAATGAAGCGGGTACCCTTGATGAAAGGGAGAGCGTCCAAGGAAGTGGCATAAGCCATGGCGTCATCCTCGCTGACATCCTGCTTCATCAGGACGGAGACCTGCATGTTCTCCTTGAAATAGTCCGAGACACTCTTGGCATTGACGATGAGCATGCTTGCAACTCCGACGAGCAACAGCACCAGAGTGATGCTTATCACGCTCGAGAGCCAGGCTCCTGCAAGCCTCCTGCGAATCAGTTTATTCTCACCTGCAGACATAAAACGCTATCTTCCGATCAAGTTTCAAATATAGTGAATAATCGAAACATGTGAAAATAAACTTGCCGAAGGCCGGCTAGCATCAGTTTTGCAAGAACATGTGAAAAACAAAGCCATCTCCACATGAAACGAATGATCACCCTGCTCGTACTGTCGCTCATCGGCTACGCGGCTTCCGCCCAGATAGTTTACAGTACCGATTTCAAAAGCGAAGCGAAGGTCAAAGTCTATGTGACAGAATTCAAGAGCGAAGCCGACCTCATCGTCTATGTCACTGACTTCAAGAGCGAAGCCAGGGACAACAAAGGCCTGTGGTACTTCACGGAATTCAAGAGTGAAGCAAAGAAGAAGATCTACTTCACAGAGTACAAGAGCGAAGCCGACCTTGTAATCTATTTTACTGAATACAAGAGCGAAGCTGGCTGGAGGAAAAAATCAAAGATGCACTTGATGTACTGATGCCACGTCATTGAATAAAAGTGAGTATATTTGTGCACGGCATCCCTTTTAAACGATGAAGATAATCCAGACTATCGCAAAGCCTTTGGACGGACTGCTTTGGAAGCAGCGCAGGGAAGAAGGCGTCCCCTACAGGTTGATCCACTTCGTCGTAAGCCAGCCTGCAGGAGATGGTCTCTTGCTTTTCAACAACATGACCAAGGAACTCTTGTTCCTGGATGCTGAGGAGGCAAAAGCCATGGAAAGCGACCCTGCATCGGTTCCCGGCCTCATCGAGGACTGGTTCGCCGTTCCCCATTATCATGATGACAGGAAGCTGGCGATGGAGATCAGGGATGTCTGCAAGATGCTCAAGGAGCCTGTCCGCGGTTTCAAGAGCTTCACCATCCTGTCCACCTCGGACTGCAACGCACGATGCTTCTACTGCTACGAAAAAGGCCGGTCCAGGATCCATATGTCAGATGAAACAGCCTCAGAGACCGCCAGCTACATCATCAGGAACGTCCCCCAGGGAAAGGCCAGCCTCCACTGGTTCGGCGGGGAGCCCCTTTACAACAAGAAAGCCATTTCACGGATATGTTCCCTCCTTGAAGAGGCCGGTGTCGAGTTCAAGTCAACAATTATCAGCAATGGCTATCTCTTCGATGAAGAGACGGTGGAAGAAGCCGTGAAATCCTGGCGGCTGAAAAAGATCCAGATCACCCTGGATGGGACGGAGAAAGTCTATAACCGGATCAAGGCCTTCATCTACCCTGGCGTCAATGCCTTCAAAAGGGTGATCAGGAACATCCACCTGCTCATAGATGCCGGGGTAACGGTCTCCATCCGTCTCAACATTGACAGGCATAATTCAGAAGACATTTTCGTCTTGGCCGAGCAACTTGGTAAGGAATTCGGCGGCAAGCCTAACGTCAGTGTCTATTCTCATTCATTGTTCGAAGCCTGTGTTCCGGGTGCCGCAGTCCTTCACGATGAAACACAAAGGAAGGAGTTGTTCGAAAAACAACAAGCCTTGAGAGCCCGCCTTCAGGAGCTTGGGCTAGCCAGGGTCAAGGGCCTCAGACATTTCATAAAAGTCAACCGCTGCATGGCAGACAATGATGAATGCGCGGTTATCCTGCCCGACGGCCATGTGGGAAAGTGCGAGCACTATTCAGAAAGCGAGTGGTTCTCACACGTGTCCGGAATGGATGTAGACGGGAAAATCCTTGAAGACTTCAAGGAACTTCGTCCAGAAATAGAAGCCTGCGAAGACTGCCCGCTGTACCCGGACTGTTTCAGGCTGGCCAAATGTGAAGAAGCCGTCCATTGTTACCCGGAAGAACGGGAGGAGCGGCTTGCTGAAATCCGCGAACAGATGCTGTCATTTTTCAATAAACATCATGAAGTATCGCATTGAGATGTCGCCCCTTGCCGGGCGCTATGTAGTTGCCTTCAAGGACCCAGAGTCAGGGGACCTTGTCAAGACCATGGCACTTAACAAGTCAGCTGCCGGGATGCTTCAGATGCATCTGGACGGAATGGATGTCCTATCTATAGCCCAATCCCTTTCTGAAAAATACGGCGTCCCTTGCGAACAGATCGCAAAGGACGCCAGTAATCTTTTCGATAAACTAGGCCTTACGGCAGAGCCTTAAGACGCGCGACGTGCTTCCCATTCAGCCTTGACATCAAGGTAGAACGAAGACTGTGCGGCCTGGATGTAAGGCATAAGCCAGAGGTAGCCTATTCCCAAGGTCAGGATGCTCAGGAAGTACCATCCGATGAAACTCAAATAGAGATAGAAGAGGTCATATTTGTGGCCTTTCATCATCTCCTGGCTTAGGTCGATGGCCTTGTTGGCTGACAGCTCTGGATAATCTACAAGGATGTAGTTGGTCATTGCATAGGCCAGGCTCTTGATTATTCCTGGAATCAAGAAGAGCAGGGACCAGAGTAAGACGAAGATATACTTCAGGAAATAGCCCCAGAAATGGTGCAGCCAGTTCCCGAAGGCAATCTTGAACTCGGCATCGACCAGGCGGTTCTCACCTCTGACAAGCAGGTTCTTGAAGGCGTTTACCATTCCTACGATCAGAGGACCGCCTACAAGCATCATGGCTGCAAAGCCTATCAGCCACCAGACAGTAGATCCGCTCAGGGCTTCGATGTCAGTCGCGTTTTCCAAAAGCTTCGCATACTGCCAGTAGTAGGGGGTCCAGACAAGGATGCACACCGCCCCAACGATGAAGGTGGCAAGCACAGCCTGCGGCCAATTGCCCTTCAGGGCAGCAAGGGCTTCGCTCTTGTACTCAGTGTTCGTTTTCATGACTATGTTCGATTAATAGGTGATAGTCAGGTAGCTGGTCAAGTTATCAATGCAGAAGCAAGGTTTCAGTTTGGGACCTGATGTCGTAACCTCGAAACGGATGGCGTCAAAAGAAGTCTTGTCGTCCATGTTCTCATCCATGTCCCAGGCCTCCCACTTGTCCACGAACACATTGCTGCCGGAACGATAGTCCACAAGGAACTTTTCAGCCGTTCCGACTTCAACTCCATTGCTGAAGAAATGAGCAGTCACCTTCAAGTAATCACCTTCAGCAAGATCACCCTCGACTTTCAGCCTCTCGGTGTAACGGGTGTTGTTGATCATGCAGCCCACGATGGTGTTGGTAACTGTCTTGAACTGGGAGAAATCAAACTCATAATCATACTTCGGCAAGACTCCAGAGCCATAGTAGGCGGCATAAGTCTTGGACAATAGCGCTCCGTTGTCAGATCCGGCGGAAGAGAAAATCGCACGCTCGTCACTGTCATGGATGCTGCCGATCCTGTAGGAAATCTGGAATCCTCCCTGGTAGCCCTGGTTGAGAGCCGAACAGCTCGATGCCACGTAAGCCACTTGCTCATAATAAAACTTTGGTACGCAGGCAAGGCTGTCCATGAAATTGGTAGAATACTCCTCGTCCGGGAGCTCGAAGGTTGACGAGATGTAGAAAGTACCCTTATTCTCAACTGCTTCATGGTTACATGACATGAAGCAACTTGAAAGCATTGCAACAAAAAGAACCTTGATAAAATTTTTCATGATTTCAATAATATAGTTCACTTAAGTTATAATATGCATTCCACCGTCCCGACAAAGGCGGCCGGCCCGGTGAGCCAGATGTCATGGGCCCGGAGCGATGCGCCATCCTTTTCAGGAACGAAATCCACGGAAAGATCCGCTATCGCCGCCCTCACAGGGTATGACACCCCGTCACCATCGGTCTCGTTCCATGGAATCTGCAATGAATATGCCGCAACGGCGCAGGCCACGATACCCGTTCCACAGGCAAGCGTCTCATCCTCAACACCTTTCTCGAACGTCCTGACTTTCAGGACCATCCCGTTAGACTGAGTGAGGACTTCCACGAAATCGACATTCGTCCCTTCGGGAGCGAAACGATCGTCGGAACGAAGCCGGCTTCCCTCGGACACAACCGGATAATCTGCCAGTCCTTCAACGAATTTCACCAGATGGCGGGTTCCTGTGTCAAGGAAACAGGCGTTCTCCTCGGGATAGCCCTTCACGCCATCGACATCCTTCATCTTGAGGCGGATAGTGCGGGGAACATCCTTGCCGGATGACAAGATGACAGCAGTGTGAGGTCCGTCTGCAGAGACAAACTCCACCGGGAACTTTCCGGAAACCACACCGAGATCAGCCGCGAAAGCGACGATGCACCGCCCACCGTTTCCGCACATCATTCCGCTGCTGCCGTCCGGATTGTAGAAGACCATCCGGAAATCGTAGCCGGGTGCGCTCTCCAGGAGGATTACTCCATCTGCGCCGAAACCGGTGTGCCTGTTGCAGAGTTGCCTTATCTGGCTTTCTGAGAGCACAAGCCTCCCGTCCCTGTTGTCAGCGAGCAGGAAATCATTGCCGGCGCCATGGTATTTGAAAAATTTCTGGAGCATGTCTATCTGAGAAGGGATTCAAGTTCAACGGAAGCGTCTGTCTTTCCGTCGCGGTACTTGACGATGACCGGTGTACTCACATGGATTCCAGCATCCTTGGCAGGACCTTTGGTGAATGGCCTGCTGCCTGGCACGACGACGGCGCCGGCAGGAACTACCGTCTGGCCGGATGGAGACTTCGGGAGGAAATCTCCCTTTACCGCATCGTAGATCGCCGTACCTTTGGTAATGATGACTCCGGAACCGAGTACTGCGGATTCACCGATGACCGAACCTTCATAGATTCCGCAATTCCCGCCTATGAAAGCATTGTCTTCAACTATGACGGGAAGGGCACCTGCAGGTTCCAGCACACCGCCTATCTGGGAAGCGGCTGAGATGTGGACTCCTTTGCCGATCTGGGCGCAGGAACCAACCAAAGCATGGGAATCGATCATGGTTCCCGCATCGACATAAGCACCGATATTCACATAGGATGGAGGCATCATGATGACGGACGGAGCCAGATAGGCACCGCAGCGGACGCTGCTGCCGCCCGGGACGATCCTCACTTTGTCATCCAAAGAGAACCTCCTCAACGGCAGAGTGTCCTTGTCGAAGAATGACCATTCCTCCTTGGACATGTCCACAAGATGACCGATCCTGAATCCTTCGAGGATCGCTTCCTTGATCCAGGAATTGACTTTCCACTCTCCGCCGATTTTCTCAGCGACCCTTATTTCGCCTGCCTCGAGGGCACGTATTACCTGAAAGAAATCCATCATATTCCTAAATCCTCAAGGACCCGTTTCATTGCATCGAAAGTCGAAGGAACTGCAGTCGTGAGCGGCAGGCGCATGTCGGGAGTGCAGTATCCAAGGATCGACAGGCCGGCTTTGGCGGGAATCGGATTGCTTTCCACGAAGCAAGCATCATACAAAGCGGCAAGGCGAGTGTTGAGTTCCGTAGCTTTCCCCACTTCTCCGGCAAGAGCTGCATCCGTCATCTCAGTCACAAGGCCCGGAGCAAGGTTGGACGCGACGCTTATCACGCCATCTCCCCCCATGTTCACAACCTGAAGGGTCTGGTCGTCGTTGCCGCAAAGCACCTTGAAGCCCTCGGGACGATTGCGTATTATCTCTTCTATCTGCTCCAGGTTGCCTGAAGCTTCCTTCACCGCCACGATTCCCGGAATACCGGCAATCTTGACCGCGGTCTCGGCTTTCATGTTGGTTCCGGTCCTTCCGGGAACGTTGTAAGCCACGATAGGCTTGGACGTAGACGCCGCGACAGCGGAGAAATATTCATAAAGGCCGGCCTGCGTCGGTTTGTTGTAATAAGGCACGACGACGAGGAAGGCATCCGGGCCGTAAGGCTCCAGCATCCTGATGTTCCTGACCGTAGCAGCAAGCGAGTTGGTTCCGACGCCGGCAACCAACGGCTTGTCCGGGCAGATTTCCCTCGTCAGGCGAAGCAACTCACATTTCTCATCATCCTCCAGGCAAGGGGTTTCTGCCGTTGAGCCAAGGGGAACGAGAAAATCGATCCCTTCTGCTACTTGTCTTTGTACAAGCCTCTTGTAGGCTTCATAATCTACTTTGCCATCCCTGAAAGGTGTGGCAAGGGCTGTTCCGCATCCTCTGAGTTCCATGTCAATCCTCCTTGAAAAATAAATCCTTGAATTCGTGAACGCCTTCCAGACCGTCGGTCATAAGAGCTGCAACGACGGCTCCTTCGGCAAACCCCTTCCGGGAAAAAGCTTCATGGGTGATGGTGATCCTATCGTTGTCACCCTCGAAGCCGACTGTGTGGATTCCTGCTATCTCGCCGACACGCACCGAGGCCACGGCCGGAGCAGTTCCCATGCCATCTTCAACTTCGGCTGCAAGGCTCTTTGCCGTGCCGCTCGGAGCGTCCAGCTTGTGGATGTGGTGCTTTTCGACGATGTAGGATGAATAGCCTCCCGCCTTGCCGAGGTAGCGGCTGACGAGACTGACGGCGGCGCTCATTACGTTCACGCCGACCGAATAGTTGGAGGAATAGATCATCGGAGTCCCGTTCTGCTTGAAACAGCCGACGACCTCTTCCTTTATGTCATTCCAGCCGGTGGTTCCCACAACGACTGCCTTGAAATTCTCTGCCAGGACCTTGTAGTTAGCCCTGAATGCTGAAGGAGTGGTGAAGTCTATGCAGACGCACTCCCTGGCGAGGTCCTTGTCGAAGGATGTGATGTCCTCGCTGGCACCGGCACATTCGATACCCCTGGCTTTCAGGACGGCTTCGACCATGTGCCCCATGCGGCCATAGCCGCTGATGACTACCTTTATCATGACTTGAATATGTACTCGTGGAGATTGTCCAGCGTAACCTGCAGCTTGTCATGGTCTATGACGAAGCTCTCGCTCAGCATGTTGGCGCTCATGACAGCGATGTGGATCTTCCCGGCCAGGCTGATGACCTTGTCGCCGATCCCTTCGAATCCAAGGATTCCGCGTCCCACCACGGAAATGAGAGCCTTGTCCCTGAATATGGTTACATCCGCCCACTTCCCTATCTCTTCGAAGGCCTCCTTGAACCCATCGACTTCCTCGGGGATGACAAGGCAGACCTGCGATTCAGTGGCACCGGATAGAGTAACGGGGATCCTGGCGGCGGTAAGGGTTGCGAAGACCCTGCCCAGCATCCTGGTAACACCCTCGAGCTTGGCGGACTCGACTTTAACGAAAAGGATGTTGTCCCTGAATGCAATGGACTTGGGACCGTCAGGGGCCTGGTCATGGCGCACCACCACCGTGCCTTCGCATGCCTGGTTGGTAGAATTAAGCACCCTTATCGGGATGTTCTTCTTCCTTGCCGGCTCGATGGTCAGCGGATGGAGGACCCTGGCGCCCATGGCCGCCATTTCAGCAGCTTCCTCATAGGAAACCACATCTATCTTCCCGGTGTTTGCGACCACTCGAGGGTCGGCCGTCCGTATTCCATCCACATCGGTCCAGATCTCTACCCGTTCCGCATCGAGAGCCATTCCGAATATGGCCGCGGAATAATCCGACCCTTCGAAACCGAGGACGGAGGTGGCGCCCTTCTCTGTTGAAGCCACGAAGCCTTGGGTCAGGATTAGGTCGGCCCCTTTGGATTCCAGGCCGACGATACGCTTTATGTTGGCTTCCGTGACCTCAAGGTCGGGACGGGCGTAGAGGTAATTGTCATCCGTGGTGATCATCCTGCGGGCATCGATCCAATGGCAGGAGATGTCATTGGCATTGAATGCATAGGCGATGATCGTCGAAGAC
>CADBMD010000092.1 GCA_902795735.1 uncultured Bacteroidia bacterium | reverse complement strand
CGAGGCGAACCGTCCCCTCAAATCCCTCTCCGACTCGCTGAAAGGTAAACAGGGACGTTTCCGTCAGAACCTCCTCGTTAAACGTGTGGACTACTCCGCGCGTTCGGTTATCGTCGTGGGTCCGGAGTTGAACATGCACGAGTGCGGTCTGCCCAAGTTCATGGCAGCTGAACTCTACAAGCCGTTCATCATCCGCAAACTCATCGAGAGAGGAATCGTCAAGACCGTCAAGTCTGCAAAGAAGATAGTTGACAGGAAGGATCCCGTTATCTGGGACATCCTTGAGAACGTCATGAAGGGCCATCCGGTCCTCCTGAACCGTGCTCCTACCCTTCACAGGCTTGGTATCCAGGCTTTCCAGCCGAGGATGATCGAAGGCAAGGCCATCCAGCTCCATCCGCTCGCATGTACGGCTTTCAACGCCGACTTCGACGGTGACCAGATGGCTGTCCACCTCCCCCTTGGCAATGCTGCCATCATGGAGGCCCAGCTTCTGATGCTCGGTAGCCAGAACATCCTCAACCCTGCCAACGGAACCCCTATCACCGTTCCTTCCCAGGACATGGTGCTTGGTCTGTATTACATCACCAAGATCCGTCCCGGAGCAAAGGGTGAGGGTATGACATTCTACGGACCTGAGGAGGTCATCGTAGCTTACGATGAGAAAGCCATTGACATGCACGCCAAGATCGGCGTCAGGCTTCCTGTCGACAAGCAGGACGCTTCCAAGGGAGAACACATCGTACAGACAACGGCCGGTCGAATCATCGTCAACCAGTTCGTTCCTGACGAGGTGCCCTATGTCAATGAAGTTCTCGGAAAGAAAGCCCTTCGAAAGATCATTACCGAGGTCATCAAGTGCACCGGTGTCACACGTACCGCCCAGTTCCTTGACGACATCAAGAACCTTGGATACGACCAGGCATTCCGTGCCGGTATCTCCTTCAATCTCGGAGACGTCATCATCCCCGGAGAGAAGTCTGACCTCATCGAACAGGGCTACAAGCAGGTGGAAGAAGTCAAGAACAACTATGCGATGGGCTTCATCACCAACAACGAGCGCTACAACAAGGTAATCGACCTTTGGACTTCGATAGACAACAGGCTTACCGGCATCGTCGAGAAGCAGATTTCTGCCGATCAGCAGGGCTTCAACCCTGTTTACATGATGCTGGATTCCGGAGCCCGTGGTTCCACACAGCAGATCAAGCAGCTCTGCGGAATGCGTGGCCTTATGGCAAAACCTCAGAAGTCCGGAGCTTCCGGAGCCGAGATTATCGAGAACCCTATCATCTCCAACCTGAAGGAAGGAATGACAGTGCTCGAGTACTTCATCTCGACCCACGGTGCCCGTAAGGGTCTGGCCGATACCGCTCTCAAGACTGCTGACGCAGGTTACCTTACCCGCCGTCTTGTCGATGTCTCCCATGACGTCATCATCACGGAGGAAGACTGCGGAACCCTCAGGGGTCTTATTGCTACGGCGATCAAGAACAAGGACGAAATCGTCGAGTCCCTCGGCGAAAGAATCCTCGGACGTACTTCAGTCCACGACATTTTCAACCCTCTCACCGGAGAGCTTATCATCAAGGCAGGCGAGGAGATCCGCGAGGACACCGCCAACCTTATCGATTCCCTCCCCATCGAGCAGGTCGAGATACGTTCCGTCCTCACTTGCGAATCCCGCAAGGGAGTTTGCGCCAAGTGCTACGGCCGTAACCTCGCGACCAGCAGGATGGTTGAGAAGGGTGAAGTCGTCGGAGTTATCGCAGCCCAGTCCATCGGTGAGCCTGGTACACAGCTTACCCTCCGTACTTTCCACGTCGGTGGTACGGCTTCCAGTACGGCAGCCGACTCCTCCATCGAGTCCAAGTACGACGGTAAACTGGTGTTCGAAGAGCTCAGGACCATCCAGAAGATTGCAGAAGACGGTTCCACACAGGAGATCGTAGTCAGCCGAATGACTGAGGTCAGCATCATAGACGAGAACACAGGTATTACCTATTCACACTATGATGTGCCTTACGGCTCCAGGCTGTACTTCAAGGATGGAGACAAGATCAAGAAGGGCGACCTTCTTTGCGAATGGGATCCGTACAACGCCACGACAATCGTTGAAACTGCCGGTAAGGTCCAGTACGACAACCTCATCGAAGGAGTCACTTTCCGCGAGGAAATCTCCGATGAGTTCGCTGTCAACAAGGACAAGGTCATCATCGAGGCAAAGGACAAGACCCGTAACCCGTCCATCATAATCCTTGACGAGAACGGCAACCAGGTCAGGCAGTACAACCTGCCTGTCGGCGCCCACATCATCCCGAACAACGGTGACACAGTGGGAGTCGGCGACGTGATCATCAAGATCCCCCGCGCCATCGGTAAGTCAAGCGATATCACCGGAGGTCTCCCGAGAGTCACCGAACTCTTCGAGGCCAGAACCCCGTCCGCACCCGCAATCCTCTCCGAAATCAACGGAGAAGTTCTCATGGGCAAGGTCAAGAGGGGCAACCGCGAGATTATCGTCAAGAACAAAGCCGGTATCGAGAAGCACTATCTCGTCCCGACCACCCAGCAGATCCTCGTCCAGGAGAACGACTACGTCAAGGCTGGTACCAAGCTTTCCGACGGAGGAATCTCTCCTACCGACATCCTCAACATCCTCGGACCTGTCAAGGCCCAGGACTACATTGTCAACGAGGTACAGGCAGTTTACCGCCTGCAGGGTGTAAAGATCAACGACAAGCACTTCGAAATCATCGTACGGCAGATGATGCGCAAGGTCCAGATCACAGATCCAGGCGACACCGAATTCCTCCAGGAGGAACTTGTCGACAAATGGGAGTTCATGGACGCCAACGACAGGATCTTCGGCAAATCATTCATCCTCGATCCCGGTGACAGCCAGAAGTACATGATGGGTGACATCATCGACGCCCGCGACATCCGCAACGAGAATTCTTCACTCGAGCGTCAGGGTCTCAAGATGATGGCAGTCCGTGATGCAAAGCCTGCGACAGCCAAGCTGGTCCTGCAGGGTATCACAAGGGCAGCCCTCCGTACCAACAGCTTCATCTCCGCGGCCTCCTTCCAGGAGACCACCAAGGTCCTCAGCGAAGCAGCCATCAGAGGCCGCGTCGACTACCTCGAAGGCCTTAAGGAGAACGTCATCTGCGGTCACCTCATTCCGGCCGGAACAGGCCAGAAGGAGTTCCAGGACATCCTGGTCGGCCGTAAGGACGAGTACGAAGCCGAGATGAACGAACTGTAAGACCGTCGTTCTACATAATTGAAAGAAGCCAGCCGGAAGGTTGGCTTCTTTTTTTATCGCCAAGGGTTTTCATCGATAAAGTGCGGCGTTTCGTCGAGAAACAAGCCACTCCATGCTTTCCTGTGCATGCATTTTGCTTTTGCTCAACAGCATTAACCCCCAAAATGCACTCGCGATGAGAACATTGAATAAAGCATGGATGGTAATCATCCCTCTGGCCGCGGTCATCCTGGGCTGTACGGAAGACCTGATAACCCTGGACGAATACGAAGACAACAGAGTCTCTCAAGAAACCCTCATAGATCCTGAACTCTCCTGGAGCGCCACCACCTACGAGGCCACCTACGGAGAGACAACCTCATTCCCTACCCTGAACAACAAGTACGGGGTCAGCATTACATATTCATCATCCAGCACAGGGATTGCAACGATCGCATCCAACGGCACCGTAACCCTGGTGACACCGGGCACCACCGTCATCACGGCCCGCTCATCTGCTACGGACACCTACGAAAGCGGAACCGCATCGTACACCCTCACCGTGGCAGCTCCAAGCGGCAGCGAGATGAAGAGCGCCGACCTCGCCTGGTCAGCAAACTCCTATGTCGCAAAACTGGACTCGGACAACACGTTCCCCACTCTGGGCAATCCGAACGGACTCGATGTGACATATTCATCATCCAACACGGCGGTTGCCACCATAGACAGTGAAGGAAATGTCAGCCTCAAGAGCGCAGGCTCGACCACCATCAATGCAAGTTCAAAGGCTGACGACACCTACTATGCCGGTAGCACGGACTATTCCCTCATAGTCACGAGCGGCGAGGACGAAGGATCCGGATCCTTCATCTTCGACTCCACTGGAGACAAGACTTCCGAGGACGACATCTCCAACACCACGTTCACCAGGATGATTTCAGTCACCTGGTCAGGAAGCGGCGCTTCGGTCAGCGGAGACTACTACGGCTATGCAACCGTCAGCGGCGGGAATGTCACCATCAACAACACCGGCGAAGAATGCATCGTCTATCGTCTGACCGGATCATCCTCCAATGGATCATTCAAGCTCTACAGCGGCAAGAAGCAGGCAATCATGCTTGCCGGGCTGTCCCTGACCAATCCAAGCGGGGCCGCCATCAACAACCAGAGCGGGAAGAGGACCTTTGTCATGGTGGAAGGCAGCAACACCCTCAATGACGGATCGTCGGCAGCCTATTCCGCCACAGACAACGAGGACATGAAGGCCGTGTTCTTCAGCGAAGGACAGCTGGTTTTCAGCGGCACCGGCACCTTGACCATCAACTCCAACAACAAGCAGGGCAAGTCCGGGATCGTTTCCGACGACTATGTCCGCTTCATGGCGAGTCCTACGATCAAAGTGACAGCCGGGAGTTCCGCTGGACACGGAATAAGGGGTAAGGAATATGTCCAGATCACCGACGGCACCCTGGATGTGTCTACATCCGCTGCGATGAAGAAGGGCATCGGATCCGACGACTATGTCCTCGTCGAGGGAGGGACATCTACCATCACAGTGAGCGGAGGCGTGGCCTACGACAGTGATGATTCTGAATATAAAGGATCTGCCGGAATCAAGGCAGACAACTACTTCGCGATGACCGGCGGCTCCGTGACGATCAAGAACACCGGAGCAGGCGGAAAGGGAATAAGCGCAGGCAGCTATGACTACGATAACGACAAACATACCCTCTCGGACAGCTACATCTCAGGCGGGAAGCTCCTTATTACGACTACCGGCAGCGAATCCAATGATGTGTCCTCCAAGGGTATAAAGATAGGCTACAAGGAAGCTAGCGGCTCCGGAAGGAATGCGAAATACTCCTATGCCGGCAACCTCAAGATAAGCGGCGGCACAGTCACTGTCAGCGTGGCCAAGAGCGAAGGGATCGAGGCGAAGGGCGCCCTGACTATCTCCGGAGGAGAAGTCTATGCCTCTTCTACGGCCGACGATGCGATCAACTGCCAGGGAGAGATGAACGTGACCGGTGGATATGTCTATGCTTTCTCCAGCCAGAATGACGCCATGGATTCCAACGGCAACATGAAACTCTCAGGCGGCTACGTACTGGCAGTCACCACCAAGGGCAATCCTGAGGTCGCCCTGGATGCCAACACGGAAAGCGGCTACAAGCTCTACATAAACAGTGGCGCGACTGGTGTAGCGTATGGAGGACTGGAGAACGGATATTCAGCATCCCAGGCCGTCTATAGCATGAGCTGCACGGCCGGAGGCTGGAATGCCCTTCACAATGGAAGTTCCTACATCGCCGCATTCAAGGTTCCTTCAGGAGTCTCAAGCGTGGCCGTGTCTGCTCCTTCCCTGTCGAAAGGCTACAAAGGCGTGACCGTAGGAAGCACTCTCTGCAACGGGACATGGGCTTCATCTGGTTTGTCCGGAGGAAATTCCGTATCTTTGAGCACCTACTCTGGAGGCAGCCAGGGAGGTGGTCCCGGCGGCGGACGCTGGGGATGGTAGGAAAGAATGACTTAACATCTCTTCAAAATGAAAAGGTACATATTCATAATCCTGGCCGCAATGATGGCATGCATCGGAGCGAACGCCCAGAACAACGGAGCCCAGGAAGAGAAAAAGATCAATAAGAAGAACCTTGTGATCAAGGAGTGGAACGCCAATGCAAAAGGGGCGAGGACCCTGGACCACACGACCATATTCTCCCCCGAGGGAAGGAAGATCGAGGAAACTGAATATGATTCCTTCGGAAAGCAGAAGTGGCGCAAGCGCTTCGAGTACGGAGCTGACGGAAGGGTCAGCAGGGAGCTGCTCTACAATGAGAACAACCGTCTGGTAAACTACAAGAAGTTTGAATTCAACGAGTTCGGAAGGAAAAAGTTGCAATACACCTACGACAACAAAGGAAAATTGATCGGAACAAAGACTTACGAATATATCTCCGAAGATGCCTGAGTCCCCTCATACCGAAATCGTCAAGATCCTTGAATCCATCCCCCCGATCAGCCTCGGGGATATGGATTCAATCAAACTGATGAACCGCATAGACACGAAGTACCTGACCGACGAGGCAACCCTCGTAAAGGTGCTCAAGGACGCTGCGGCAGCCGGCTACAGGGCCCTGGAAGCTGAAGGGACGAAGTTGAGCCCCTACAACTCCATCTATTTCGACACTCCCACCCTCAGGATGTTCATGGATCATCGGAACAAGAAACTCAGGCGCCAGAAAGTCAGGACGAGGGTCTATGTAAATTCTTCGGACTCCTACCTCGAAATAAAGCTAAAGAACAACAAGGGTCGTACGAAGAAAAAGAGGACCTCGATCCCCCTGTCCGAGATGGAAGATTTCTCGAAAGACAAGGAAGCCACCGATTATCTTGCCAATTACTCGGCATTCTCAATCGATGAACTCTCTCCTGAACTTTCGACTGAATTCGACAGGATAACCCTCGTCAATCCATCCAAGACAGAACGCCTGACCATCGACACCGGATTGCATTTCACCAACTACCGCAACGGCAAGAAAGCCTCGCTTGAAGATGCTGTCATCATCGAACTCAAGCAGGACGGCAGGGCCTCCAGCCAGATAAAGGGAATATTCCTCAACCACAGGGTCAAACCGCTCAGGCTCAGCAAGTACTGTGTGGCAGTGACCTTGACTGACCCCTCGGTCAGGAGCGGACGCTTCAAAGAGAAAGTCCGTGCAATAGAGAAGACGATAAACAAAAAAATAAAAGTAATATGATTTCCATGCAAGACCTGGGTGACTACACCCTCGCCGACGAAGACCTCATCGACGTCCAGTCCATCACGGATGCTATGATGACAACCAGCCAGAGCATAACGGAACTGGTCATCCGGTTCTTCCTCAACCTGCTGGTGTGCTGGATCATCATCCAGTTCTTCTACTACCGCAAAAGCCGCCGCCGCGACTACTATTTCACCTTCATGGTCTTCTCATCGGCCATGCTGATGCTCCTCTACATGATGGGGAACGTCGAAGTCGGCGTCGGGCTTACACTCGGTCTCTTCGCCATATTCGGAGTCATCCGCTACAGGACGGAGACGGTGCCGATCAGGGAAATGACCTACCTTTTCGTGATCATAGCCCTGGCCGCGATGAACGGCCTCGCCCCGGTGTACAAGATGGCGGGTGTAGCGACATCCAGCGCCCACTACGTCCTCTCCACGGGAACGATCCTGGTGATGGTTCTCGCCAATGCCCTTGTAGTGTGCCTCATCTGGATCCTCGAGGATGAGAGGCTCCTCAAGCACACGTCGGCCAAGCTCGTCCTGTACGACAAGATCGAGCTCATCGTACCCGAAAAGAGGACCGAACTGATCGCGGACCTTGAGAGCAGGATAGGAGTCAAGGTGGACAACGTCGAGATCGGCCATGTGGACTTCCTCAGGGACGCCGCTTTCATCAAAGTCTATTACACCCTGGGAAAAGGAGAGAATGCCACCATCGACACCCTCACGAAACCGAAAGATTTCATAGAGCAATAAGACCATGAAAAAGAAACTCACCATCATAAGCATCCTCTGCCTGGCTTTCAGCAGCCTGGCCGGAGCCCAAGGCACGACCAACGACCTGGACCCCGAATTCGGAGGCCGCCTCTCAGTTGGAATGGACAAGAAAATCGTCAAGGGGTTCCACTGGACCCTTGACGGAGAAATCCGTTCCCAGGACAATTTTTCCGACTTGGGAAGATACCAGTTCGGAACCGGACTCACGTACAAGATCTCTGATTTCTTCAAGGTCGGCGCCGGGTACATCTACATCTCGAACAAGAACACAGCAGATGTATGGAAACCTCGCCATCGTGTCTATGGAGACGCAACCTTCAGCCTTAGGACAGGAAACTGGCGTTTCGCCCTCAAGGAAAGGCTGCAGCTTACCCACAGGGATGTAGGCAACCCCTTCCAGAAGGTTCCCAACCTGGTTGCTTTGAAGAGCCGGATCAAGGTTTCCTACAAGGCCAACCCTACGATCACCTCCTACGCCTATCTCGAACTTAGGAATGTCTTTAACGATCCGGCATGCTCTGCGACATGGAACTCCGGGAGCCAGACATATTCAGACTACTCGTTCACCGGCTACACCGACACCCACTTCGACCGCCTCAGGGGGTCGGTAGGTGCCGAATGGAAGCTGAACAAGCAGAACGCCTTCGAGTTCTATCTCCTTGGAGACCTCAACAAAGAAAAGAACATCGACACCAACGCCGAAGGAACCAAACTCAAGTCCCTGACCTACGACCGTCAGTTCTTCGGAGGGATCGGAATAGGCTACGTCTTCTCATTCTAGCGTTTTCCTGATGGATCCGCAATACACTGATGCCCGGAAACTGCAGATAAAGACAGTTTCCGGGCATTTGAATTTATTTTGTTTGAAAATTATAATTATTTATTGAGTATCTTTGTGAAGACATATATGTAGAACAGATATGCGAAAACGTTTGCTAGTTTGGGCTTTCTTAGCCCTAACAGCCATTCTGTCCGGTTGTACAGACATGTTCCGGACGGAACTGGATGAGACCAATGCCAAACTCAAGGCCCTCCAGGAATTGGCTGCTTCAACGAACAAAGAGCTTACCGCTCTCAGCGAAATCGTCTCCAAGCTGGATGACACCCACACAATCAATCCCGAATCCATGGTACAGACCGAGGATGGGTATGAGGTGTCTTTCCGCGACGGAACGAAGATCTTCATCCCATTCGGGAAAGACGGCATTGACGGAAGGACATTGATTCCCGTCGGAGTCAGGCAGGAAGAAGACGGCCTGTACTACTGGACGGTTGACGGAACCGAACTGAAGGATGCCGACGGGAACAAGATCAGGGCGGCAGCCACTGATGGCAAAGACGGAATCGTGCCCCAGGTCAAGGTTGAAGACGGCCTCTGGAAGATTTCCGTGGACAACGGGGAGACTTTCACCACGATTGCCAGCTGCGAAGAAATGGACGGCGTCGGAGTCTTCTCCGGCATCGACCTGTCGGACCCGACCAAAGTCGTCCTGACCCTCATCAACGGGACCAAACTTGAAATCCCGTGCATCACCTCCTTCAAGCTGTCCTTCGATGGCCCTGCACAGGACACCGTACTCATCGGCGGAGGCGAGACCCTCCCCATTCCATATTCATTGACAATCGAAGGCCAGGCCGGAGAGCCAATCGTCGTCACGTCCGGGACTGACGGAACTTATCTCTCCAGGGTCGAGGCAGGCACTTCCCCTGAGAGCGGAATCGTGCATGTCCAGGCTCCCGAAGTCTTTTCCGACGGCTACATCCTGCTGACGGCAAACTGCGGAGGCTACTCAGCAGTCAAGATGATATCGTTCAAGCCCAGACAGATAAGCCCAGCAAGGGACACGGTCATCATCCGGATGCCTCAAGGAGGTTTCACACGGCTCTTCGACTACAGCACCAATTTCGACTACACCGTTGAAACCCAGAACGGGACCTGGATGGACGCCGTTTCCTCACCGTCCGAAAAAACGCTGTCCTTCACTACCACCGACAACACAGGCAACTCGGTCAGGAACTGTACAGTCAAGGTCTCTCCTAAGGATAACCCCAGCTATGCCTGTACGGTGTTCCTTATCTATCAGGCGACAAACAGCATCACTTTCGGAACTGATCCAGAGTGTCCTTTCAGCTACGACGACAAGGCAAAGACTTTGGTGATCCCTGCTGAAGGAGGAGAAGGAAGCCTTTGGATAACAGCGTCTTCTGACATTTCCGTCACCGTTCCGGAAGGAAATGGCTGGGCTGAGGCGGAAGTGTCCAGGAAGGACGGTTTCTACCAACTTAGAATCAATGCCGAAGCCAATGATTCCGGCAGTCCCCGTGAATGTACGGTTGGTATCTTGCTTAATACAATCAAGATAGGTGAAATCACAATAATCCAGAGATAATAATTTTGAATATGAAAAGATATATCATCGTAGCAGGCATCATGGCAGCAGCCCTTATGGCAAGCGGCTGCGGAGATTTGGTCCGTGACGAGTTGATCACGATGCAGAATGAGATCGACCTCTTGTACACCCAAGTCGATCAGATGAACAAAGGTCTCTCCACCCTCCATGGCATCGTCAACGAGATGGCCTCCAATGGCTACATCGTGGAAGTCAAGGAATTCAAGAATGAAGACGAGAAGGGAGGCTACACCCTCGCTTTCCGTACCGTCAGGCTTGACGAGAACAGCGGCATCATTTCCGAAGACACTTATTCGATCGACCTCTACAGCGGCGTCGATGGAAAGGATGGCAAGGATGCCGAACCTTTCGTCGTCAGTGCCAGGAAGGACACTACGGACAACCGGTGGTACTGGTACGATGTCCAGGGAGAGGAATGGATGGTCTCCGAAGAAGGAGAACGTTTCCTCGTTGACGGAAAGGATGGCAAGACTCCCCACCTGAAGGTTGAAAATGGCTACTGGCTTTATTCCATGGATGGCGATGACGTGCCAGACGCCGAAAAGGAGTGGCATGAAACCCAATGGAAGGCCAAAGGAGAGGATGCCAAGGAAATCTTCTCTGGAGCAAAAGTCCTGGATGACAGGATCGAACTCACCCTTGCTTCCGACAGCACAGTCCTGACCCTTCTCCGCTATCTGCCCGTGGATGTCAAATTGACTGCAGGCGGCTCTGAGCTGAAGGACTCCCTGACGATAGCTCCCGGAGAGACCATTCCGATTTCCTATACACTCTCCGGTACAGGAGCGGCGGATGCCATCCTGGTCGCCGGTACGGACGGTCGCTTCAAGACTTCCATCACCAGGGATTCCGCCACTGAAGGCACCGTGGACGTCACATGCCCGGCCGCTTTCCCTGATGGAGGCTACATCTACATTACCATCAACGACGGAAACGGACGTTCGACAGTCAAAGTCATCCACTTTGTCCAGAGAGTATTCACCATCCTCTACGGGGAGACCGAGCACTCCGTCGCGGCAGAAGGTGAAAACGGAGTCAGCCTCACCTTCGAGACCAACTCCAGCCTCGATGCACGCTGCACTTTCCCTGCAGGAGTGGAACCTTGGATCAGCATCGGTTTCAAGACGGTGAATGAGGTATCTTCCCTCACCTATGATGTCAAGGCAAATACTTCTGCAAATCCTCGTTCAGCGACAATCATAGTCACTCCTAAGGACAATCCCGGTTTCGAGATCGCAAGGATCACAGTCAATCAAGCTGGTAAGGTATGAAAAGATTGATTCTAATCTGCGCCATGGCGCTGTTGCTGCCACTGGCCTGTAAGGCTCAGCTGTGGTCGGTGCAGACGAATGTACTTGGATGGGCCGCCCTTGGTACCATCAATGCAGAAGTCGGCATGTCCGTCGCCCAGCACTTTTCCATAGTGGCTGGAGGGTGCTATAACCCGTGGGAATTCCAGACCCACGACCCTGATGCCATCGTACGTAACCAGCATGCGAACGCATATCTCGGTGTCCGTTACTGGCCCTGGTATGTCAATTCCGGCTTCTGGATCGCCGCAAAGGCTCAGTACATGGATTCTTTCTCCAACACAGGAATCTGGAGGAAGGCCTTGAAGGAAGGCAGGAAAGGAATCGGCGGAGGCCTCTCCGCTGGCTACACCTTCATGCTCTCGAAGCACTTCAACATCGAAGCCGGCATCGGCGGATGGGCTGGAGTGTTCCAGGAATATGGCTTCTACAGCAGTCCGGAAAAGAACTTCGTCAGGGAAGAAGGGAAAAAGACCTTCATCTACCCTGACCAGCTTTCACTTAGTTTTGTTTACTTGTTCTAGATGAAACAGAAGATTATCCTTGCAGGAGTCCTGGCGATCATCCTGGCCATGGCCTTTTCTTGCTCATCGCAGAGGAAACTTGCCGCCATCAAAAGCGGGGATCCGGCCGCATCCCTTGCTCTCGGCAAAGATGTCTATATTCCTGAAATAAAGCGGGCCAAGACAATGCGCGACACCCTGCGCATAAAGGATGACGACGGGACAGAACTGCTCCTCATGAAAGCCATCCGGGATGAAGAGACCGGAGAGATGGTGGCCACGGAGACCCTTGATGCCGCCAAGGTTACTGCCAGGTTCCGCAACATAGCGGAAAGGCACGGCAAGGTCGATCTTTCTTTCCAGATAATCGTCCCGGCGGCGATGCAGGACAGCAAGTGGCAGCTGCGTTTCTATCCCGACATGTACATGCTTGACGACGTCGAGCGCCTGGATCCGGTGATCATCACCGGCAATTCCTACAGGAAGGCCCAGCTCAGGGGCTACCAGCAATACGGCAGGTTCATTTCAAGGATAGTTTCCGACACGACACGTTTCATCAACTTGAGAGCCTTGGAGATATTCCTGAAGAGAAACATCCCCATGCTGTACGCCTACAAGAACGACAGCACCTTCGTCTCAGACGAACAGTTCTACTCGATCTACGGGGTTTCGGAGCAGCAGGCAGTCGAGCACTACACCAACAAGATTGCCAAGAACCTCAACGAGAGGCGTAAGGAGATGATCGACGAGATGTACCGGAAATATGTCAAGGTCCCGATCGTCACCGAAGGCATCCGCCTCGACACCGTGATGGTGAACAAGAGCGGCGATTTCGTCTACAACTACGTCCAGACGATAGCTACCCGTCCCCGCCTCCGCAAGGTGGACATAGTCCTTTCCGGCGACATCTATGAGTCAGACAAGAGGCTGTACCAGATTCCGGAGAGTTCTCCGCTGACCTATTACATCAGCTCCGTCTCCGGCCTGACCGACCAGACTGAACGCTACATGACCAAGATCATCGAGCGTCATGCAGATGCCAACACTTCCAGCAACATAGACTTCAAGGTGGGCAAGAGCAACATAGACCTCACCCTCGGCAACAACAGGCGCGAACTGGGGCGGATCCGCAAGACCCTGGCAGCCCTGCTTGAGAATGAGACCTATCTCCTTGATTCCATCCTGGTCACGGCCTATGCATCTCCGGAAGGAAGGGAAAGCCTGAACTGGAGGCTCTCACGCTCTCGCAGCGAATCAATCTCACGCTACCTGGACGAGCAGATCAAGGTCCTGCAGGACTCCCTCAACAGAAGCGTCCGCTACGACGAATCCGGACGGCGTGTACGCCATGAGCGCGTACGCATCCCCTTCATAAGCGGCTACAAGGGAGAAAACTGGAGCAGGCTCGACGTGCTGGTTGATGAAGACACTTACCTCACAGAAGGCGACAAGTCCAGGTATGAGCTCCTGAGGCGCGTACCCGACCTGGACGGCAGGGAGGCCCTGCTTGCCAGGGAAAGGTTCTATCCTTACCTGCGCAACAGCCTTTACCCGAAACTGAGGACCGTTTCATTCGATTTCCACATGCACCGCAGAGATATGGTCAAGGACACGATCCACACGACCGTCCTCGACGAGAATTACATGCGTGGAGTCAAGGCCCTGACCAACATGGATTACGAAGGCGCCCTGGAGATTCTCCAGCCTTACGAGGACTTCAACACGGCTATCGCCTACATGGGACTGGACCGCAACTGGAACGCCATGCAGATCCTATCCGGTTTGAAGAAGACTGCTCCCGTCAACTATCTCCTGGCCATCCTGTATGCCAGGAACGGTGACGAAGAAAAGGCCGTTACGCACTACAGGCAGGCATGCAGCCAGGAACCTTCCTTCGTCCACAGAGGGAACCTGGATCCCGAGATATCGAACCTTATCAAGGTCTATAACCTCAACAACTTCTAGAGTTTCACATCTACGTAGTTGGGATAGTGGTCCGTCAGCGGGATGGTGTATTCATCCATTATGCAGTGATAGACAAGGACCTCCGTCTCGGGAGACGCATTGTGGATCAGGAAATGGTCCAGCGCTCCCGTCTGGCGGTCAGGTCCCTTCCTGAAACTCTCTGCTGAGAAGCCTCCGTCATAGCAGGTGTGATGCCCGTTGTGGTTGTCACCCTCGACCTTGGCAATCTTGTAGCATGGAGTGTAGCCTTCCTTCAGCAGCTGCTGCATGGGAACAGTGTCCTCCTCGCTGTTCATGTCGCCCATCAGGAAGATCACACAGTCATATTCAGACTTTATCATCTCTGCCTCTGCCATCATGAGGCGGATCTGGGAGGCCCTTGCCATAGT
>CADBMD010000091.1 GCA_902795735.1 uncultured Bacteroidia bacterium | reverse complement strand
CTCGACAAGAGCGATTCTTCCCACAACCACACGACCCATCAGTATTCGATGGGTACCGCTTCCGTCTCGACCGGTTCGAAGTCAGTCATGACCATCAACCTCAACCGTCTCATCCAGCTTGCGACAAGGCGTTATTTCCTGGAGAAGAAGGGCATTATGATCGATGGAGGCAAGGCTCTCCAGAGAGGCGACTACGACAAGAACCAGCTCTACGAGTACATCCGCAATGCTGTCACCGAAGAGACTGAGAGGGTCCACAAGTACCAGAATGCCTTCAACGAGATCATCAAGGACTTCCTCAAGGCCCGCATGCTCGATGTCTACCAGGCAGGCTTCATTGACATGAGGCGTCAGTACCTGACCGTCGGTGTCAACGGCCTTACCGATGCCGCCGAGTTCCTCGGACTTACGATCAGCCCCAACCCTGAGTACAACGAGTTCGTGGACACCATCCTCGAGACGATCAATAGGAGCAACAGGAAGGACAAGACGGCTGACGCCATGTTCAACACCGAGTTCGTGCCCGGAGAGAACCTTTCCGGAAAGAACTACAAGTGGGACCAGAAGGATGGCTTCTATGTGTCACCGAAGCACAACATGTACAGCTCGTACTTCTACAATCCCGAGGACGACACCCTTTCGATGATCGACAAGTTCAAGCTCCACGGCAACGACTATGTCAAGCATCTTGACGGTGGCTCCGCCCTTCACATGAATGTCGCGGAGCATCTGTCCAAGGATCAGTACAGGCAGCTCCTCAGGACTGCCGCCCACTACGGTACGAACTATTTCACATTCAACTGCCGCAACACTGTCTGCAATGATTGCGGGTACATCAGCAAGGACACCCTGGAAGTCTGCCCCAAGTGCGGAAGCCACAACCTTGACTACCTGACCCGCGTCATCGGCTACCTCAAGAGGGTTTCCTCTTTCAGCGAGATGCGCCAGCTTGAGGCCCAGCACCGCTTCTACATCCATGAAGGTGCACGCGAAACAGTGAAGGCTTCACCCGTGTACATGGAGAAGTCCAAGATATGATCAAATATGTTCCCCAGATGACCTCCGTTGTCATCGAGGAGATTCCAGACAAAGTTACCTTGGCGGTTGACATCAGCAACTGCCAAGGTAATTGCGTAGGATGCCATTCTCCTTTCCTTAAGGAAGACATCGGGGAAGAACTGACCAATGAGGTTATAGACAGGCTGGTCGCTGACAATTTCGGGGTGGATTGCTTCCTGTTCCTCGGGGAGGGCAACGACCTGGCCGCCCTCGTCGCCCTGGCGGACCATGTCCGTGAGATCGGACTGGCGCCGGCATTGTATTCAGGCAGACGGGACGTAGAGAGGGCGTTGTACATGACCTTCGATTATGTGAAGGTCGGCCCTTACATCGAGCATTTCGGTCCCTTGAATTCTCCGACCACAAACCAGCGTCTCTACAAGGTAATCCACGACACTTCTTCGAAGCCTGACTACCGCCTCACCGACATCACCTCTCGTTTCTGGCACCGGGGCATCGACCCGAACTCCAAATAGATTCATCCTGCGTTCAAGGGGCTTCCGCTGCCGCTTTCCGGGGCAGCGAGAGATTGTGTATATATAACTGACTGATAATCAGTGTTCATTTATTTTTGTGCGAGATATTATAATTTTGGAGACATGGAGGGAAGGGTTGTATCTTTGCAGTACCAATTTCGTGTGTTATGAAAACTTTCATCAAGATTGCAGTTTCCGCCCTGATGATAGTGGCAGCGGTGTCCTGCAAATCCAGCGGCAAGGCCTTGCTGCCCAATGTCAGCGGCAAGGCCGGGGAGGTCATAGTGGTGATTGACAAAGACAGCTGGGAAGGGAACCTTGGCAACGAAGTCAGGGGGCTCCTTGCCAGGGACTGTGAATTCCTGCCCCAGAGAGAGCCTTTGTATTCATTGGTGAACCTCGCTCCCGGTTCTTTTACCGATCTGTTCAAGTACCATAGGAACATCGTCATATTCAATGTCGATTCTACCGTCCAGAAGCAGGGCGTCGTTTATCGTACCGATGTCTGGGCCAGGCCGCAGTGTGTCATCCAGGTAAATGCGAGCTGCGCCGATTCCGCCATCGTCGTTATGCAGGAAAACGGTGAAAATGTCGCAGGTGCCATCGAACAGGCCGAAAGGAACAGGGTAATCGCCAACACCTTGCTTTATGAAGAGGGCCTGCTAGGGGATGTTGTCAGCGAGATGATAGGGGGAAGGGTGCATTTCCCCATGGGCTACAACCTTAAGAAGCGTACGGATGATTTCATCTGGATCGCCGACGAGAAGCAGTACACGATCCAGGGAGTTTTCATCTACAAGTATCCGGCTACCGAAGAGGATCCCTTCACTGTGGAGCACATCATAGCGCACAGGGACGCTTTCCTCCAGAAATATGTCCCCGGGATGTTCGACAACACTTACATGATTACCAGCCAGTACATTACTCCGGGACTGAAATTCCTTCGCTATCATGATCTGGATTTTGCTGAGACTCGTGGACTCTGGGAGGTTTACAATGATTTCATGGGCGGTCCCTTCGTCTCCCATTCCTTCTACAGCAAGGACGGGAAAGACATCATAGTTCTGGAAGCATGGGTCTATGCCGCGAAGTATGACAAGCGTCAGTATCTGCGTCAGGTAGAGTCTCTTCTTTATTCTTTTGAGTGGGATAAGACCACAGAAAGCACAAATTAAAGAATAAGACGCGATTTTATTTTGATGGCTCAAAAATAATCTCTATATTTGCATCCCAATTTGGCGTAAAGCTGATTGGAAAAGCCTGGTGGGTTCGTATAACGGTTAGTACTCGGGATTTTCATTCCCGCAATAGTAGTTCGATTCTCCTACCCACTACGAAATATTAAAAAATAGAAACGATGGCAAATCACGCATCTGCAAAGAAGGCCAATCGCCAAAGCGAGAGGCACAGACTGCATAATAAGTATTATGCGAAGTCTACGCGGAATGCAATCCGCGCGATTAGAAACACAACTGACAAGAAGGCTGCCGAGGAAGGAGCACCCAAGGTTTACGCAATGATCGACAAACTCGCAAAGATCGGCGTCATCCACAAGAACAAGGCTTCCAACCTCAAGAGCGGCATCCAGGTCTACATCAACAAGCTCGCTTAAGGAGCAATCGGGATGTAGCGCAGTTGGCTAGCGCACTACGTTCGGGACGTAGGGGTCGTCCGT
>CADBMD010000090.1 GCA_902795735.1 uncultured Bacteroidia bacterium | reverse complement strand
TCCAGAACAATATAAAGACTGTCGAGGAAAAGTCCGGAGGCAAGGTCGGTTACATCTACATTCCCGACATGGGAGCTGAAGGACTCAATGAGTTCGCCCGCTACTGGTATCCTCAGCTTGACAAGGAAGCCCTCATCATAGATGACCGCGAGAACGGTGGCGGAAACATCTCTCCGATGGTGATCGAAAGACTCCAGAGGACTGTTTACAGGATGACCATGAGGCGTGGCTCCACCATGACAGGAACCGTTCCCGAAGGGACTCACACCGGCCCTAAGGTGCTGCTGATCAACAAATATTCAGCATCGGACGGAGACCTCTTCCCTTGGAGCTTCAAAGCCAATAACCTTGGTACCGTGATCGGTACAAGGACCTGGGGCGGAATCGTCGGTATCAGCGGTCCGCTGCCGTACATGGACGGTACCGATGTCAGGGTTCCTTTCTTTACTAATTACGATGCGGCCACCGGGGAATGGATCGTCGAGAACCATGGAGTCGATCCGGACATCCTCCTTGACAACGATCCCGTCAAGGAATATTCAGGGATTGACGAGCAGCTCCTGAAAGCCGTCGAGGTTGCTCTTGAGCAGATCAAGACCCAGAAATCCCACAAGGATCTTCCAGGCATCCCCGCTCCTCGTACCTTCAAGGATCTTGGCTTGCCCGAAACCAAATAGGAATAATTGTTTAACAAGAATAACTTTTTATCATGAAGAAATTACTTGTCTCTATGACAGGAGCATTGCTGATGCTCCTTGGAACAAATGCTTACGCACAGCTTACTTTAGGAGATGCCAGTTGGACGGCCGGAGGTGGTTTTGCCACATTCTCCATGGCAGGAAGCCAGGCTGAAAAGATAACGAACCTCGGGAAGAAGATAAACAACATGCCCGGCTTCTTCTTCGGAGCCAGCCTGGACTATGCTTTCTCTACCATCGATGGTCTCACCGTGGAACCTGGTGCCTACATCTATCATTTCGGCAAGAGTTATGTGTTCGGAGTCAGCGAGGACAAGAAGGAAAAATCCTATCATGCCAACTACCTCGGTATTCCTGTGAACATCAAGTACGCATTCCCTATGAACAATCCGGCCTTCGGCCTGGCTGTTTTCACCGGCCCTCGTTTCAATCTGGGCCTTGGCGGAAGCATGTTCAGCAAAGGGAAGACCTATCCCGGCCTTTTCCCCATCGAAGCTCAGTGGGGTGTAGGCTTGGCTGCGACCATCCAGGAAGCATTCGTCCTGAAAGTCAGTTATGACACCGGTCTGACAAAAGCCGTCAGGGACAACAATGACCTTGGCTTTGACGACGTTAAGGCACATCGTAACACTGTCTCAGTCGGAGCATTCTTTGCCTTCTAGGAAGATGGCATGCTTATTGTGCGATGTTGGCCGGTTCAATACCGGCCAACTTTTTTGATGATTATGCTTAAATACGTCTATAAAATGGTGCAGGCAACGTTGTTGCTTGCATTATTGTCTGCATCCCCCGCTTTGGCCCAGAAGAAAGTGACCATAAGCGGTCACATAAGTGACAGCGCCAGCGGCGAGACTTTGATCGGAGCGGGGATCGTGGAAGGAAGCTCAATGACGGGAGCCGTCACCAACAATTTCGGCTACTACACACTGACCCTTCCTTCCGGGGAATATGATTTCCATTATTCCTATGTAGGTTATGAAGACCAGGTGTTGCATGTCTCGCTTCAGCGCGACACCGTCCTCAATGTGATGCTTAAAGGCGGCCAGACGCTGTCGTCTTCGCATGTGGTTGCAAGGAAGGATGCCGGTATAAAATCTACATATCTCGGTTCAGTTGACATTCCTGCGGCCCAGATAAAGAACACCCCGGTCTTGTTCGGAGAAGCTGATGTGCTGAAAGTCCTGCAGATGATGCCGGGAGTCCAGGGTGGAAATGAGGGCTTTTCGGGAATATACGTTCGCGGCGGCGGTCCTGACGAGAACCTTATCATGCTAGACGGAGTGCCCATCTACAATGTTGACCACATGCTCGGGATCTTCTCGGTCTTCCAGCCAGAGGCTGTCAAGAAGGTCACCCTCTACAAAGGATCCTTCCCGGCCCGTTATGGCGGGAGAGTGTCGAGCATCGTGGACATCCGCACCAACGACGGAAACATGAAAGAGACCCATGGTACGGTCAGCATCGGACTGATCAGCGACAAGCTTCATCTTGAAGGCCCCATCATCAAGGATAAACTGTCATATTCAGTGAGTGCCCGCGGCATGCACACCGTCCTCTACGGTCCCATCATCAAGTCCGTGTTGAAAGATGCTTATGCCAACTACTATTTCTATGACCTCAATGGTAAGGTCACATGGCGTTTGAGCGACCGTGACAGGTTCTATTTCGGAGCCTACAACGGCCGGGACCGTTTCATCTACAAGGAAAACAGCAACGGAGAAGGAACGACTACTATAGGTGATGTCACGACGTACCATCAGTACAAGGACCGTACGGATGTCGGGATCTTCTGGGGCAACACTGTGGGTTCTGCAAGATGGAACCATGTGTTCAACAGCAAGCTGTTCGCCAACACTACCGTCTCCTACAACCGCTACAACATGGTCATGGGAGCTGGAACGGTTGAGACGGACATAGTGAACGGAATAAAATCTTCCAGCCGCTATCATCTTGACTATCATTCAGGAATACGCGACCTTGGAGCCAGGGTAGATTTCGATTATAACCCGTCTCCGCAGCATTTGGTAAAGTTCGGATCCGAGTACATCCATCACACCTTCATCCCGGAGAGGATGTCGGCCGTGAACAGGGAGATAGAAGGGGGGGAGACTCAGATAGACACGACCCTCCATTTCACCGATCCAAAGAAACGCTACCAGGGGAATGAATTGTCCTTCTATGCCGAAGATGACTTCAGCCTGACGGATCACATTACCCTCAATCCGGGACTCCATCTTTCGATGTTCAACACCGAAGGAAAGACTTACTGGAGTCTTCAGCCCAGGGTGTCCGCAAAACTTTCCACCAACGTCGGACTGTCTTTCAAGGCCGGCTATGCCAGGATGGCCCAGTACGTACATCTTCTGAGTTCGGCGCAGGTTTCCCTCCCGGTAGACCTCTGGGTCCCTATCACCAAGGATATCCGGCCTGTTACTTCGGACCAGTTCTCGGTCGGAGCCTACTATGACAAGATAAAAGGATGGGAATTCTCGGTCGAAGGATATCTGAAAGAGATGGACAACATCCTTGAATACAAGGACGGAACCCTTATGCTCGGAACTTCCGAAGGTTGGGAAAACAGGGTCGAAATGGGGCAGGGAACAGCCCGGGGACTGGAATTCCTGATCCAGAAGACTTCCGGAAAGACCACCGGCTGGCTTGCCTACACCCTGGCCAAGTCTGACCGTATATTCCCTGACGGATCGATCAACAACGGGGAGCGATTCCCCTACAAGTACGACCGCCGTCACAGCATCGACCTTAATGTGGATCATCGTTTCAATGACAAATGGGGGATGGATGTGACGTGGTCCTTCGCCACTGGAGGAACGACAACCGTTCCCGTACGTCAGGTCAATGTCTTGCATCCAGATGGTTTCATCACAGATGCTCAGTACGTCGATCACAGGAATAATTTCCGCATCCCACCGAGCCACAGGCTTAATGTAGGTTTCAGCCACCATAAAAAACGCAGGCATGGGGAACGGATCTGGAACCTGAGCGTGTACAATGTCTACAACAGGATGAATCCTAACTTCGTCTTCATGGATTACGGATCGGATTTTGACAGCAAGGGCAATTACCTTGGAACCAGCCTGAAGATGCACAAGATCACTATCCTTCCCGTAATGCCATCCCTGAGTTGGACCCGTAATTTCTAAGGAGCTATGAGAAATCCATTTGCATTCACGATCTTCGCGGCAATGATTGTCTTTGCCGCTTGTGAAAACACCATAAAGTACGAATATGACAAGAATGATGGAAAGATCACCGTCCTTGGCCAGCTGTCCACAGCAGACACTACCCATGTCATCTATCTTTCCATGAGTTATCCTGACAGGACTGCACCCCTTCCGGGGGCGAAGGTAGAGTGCTTTGTCAACGGGGAGAGGTACCTTGCTGAAGAAGTCCCTGTCGATCAGGATGATACCTACCATAGTCATTTCTACACAGAGTACGTCTTCAATGCCGGCTTCCGTCCTGGAGACAAGGTTCGCATAGAGGCATCGGCAGGCGGTCAGAACGCCTGGACGGAGAGCATTGTCCCGGATCCAGGGGCAATAATCGCCTTGGACACCACAACAGTGGTAAAGCCGATAGTTGAAGGGTCGGAAAGCTATGACCAGGAGTACGTGGAACTGAAGGTGCGTCTTAGCGATGTCAAAGGCTCAGAGAGTTATTTCACACTTGATCCGGAGATGTCTACCGTAGAAACCCTGACCTCAGGCAGAGGAGAGGTTACGGATGTCATTGTCAATGGACCTTCACACGTTGACTTCGAAATTTTCCATGACTTGATCCTGGAAGATGGATACTCATCAGGACTTGGAGATCTTTTTGAGGACTTGATGCCCGTCAACAGCATGCATTGTTTCTCGGACAGGGCGTTCCAGGACTCTGAGGCGACCGTGAAGATGTATGTCACCTCAGATCATTTCCGGGCTGGTTCAGGTTACAATTATTGGTATTATACCCGATACTTTGAAATTGCCGCGAAAGTAGAGGTTGAAAGGACTCTGCACATCTCACTCAAGACTTTTGACAGGGATTTCTACAACTATCTGAGAGCCTTGAACAACTTCCGGTGCTATGGTTATGATGTCGAACCCATAATAGAACCTACCATGCTCCCGAACAACGTCAACGGAGGCATGGGCATGGTTTCCATCTCGGCAGAGTCAAGGCTGGACTTGAAACTGCCCAAGGAGACATTTATCCGAGGGGAAAGCGATCCTATCTACACCTAGAACTCGAAAGTCTCGATCTTCAGGGTTCCATTCTCCTGGATGATGCCGACATACTCGGCGAATTCAGGAGTGGCGGAATGCTTGTCAAGACAAGCCTGGTCCTTCCAGGTCTCGCAGATCATGAACACATCCTTTCGGGTGGCGCTGCAGAAAGTGTCGTATGCTATGCAGCCTTCGTGTCCGAGGGATTTCTCCGTGAGTGCCTTTGCAGCTGCGACAGCTTTTTCCATGGCGGCTTCTGCTTCCGAAGCCTTGAAGAAACAGTTGATTCTGATCATATCTTGTGTCATTGATTATGTTGTCCTTCTTCGGAGTGCTCTTCATCGACGAGTTCGTAGTCAAGGAGGCGCTGTTCGAGGTTCGCTGACTTGACGCGTATCCTGACCTGGTCTCCCAGTCGGAACACTTTGCGGGTGCGTTTGCCTACGATCCGGTAGTTCTCTTCATCGAAATCAAAGAAATCTGAACGGATGTCTCGGAGTGCGACCATTCCTTCGATCATTTCAGGCTTGATCTCCACATACATTCCCCATTCGGTAAGTCCCGAAATGGTCCCGTCGAATTCCTGGCCAACCTTGTCGACCATGTATTCGATGAGCTTGTACTTGATGCTGTCCCTTTCGGCATTGGCTGCGATCTGCTCTCTCTCAGATGCATGGACGCATTGCTGCTCATAGTACTCCTTGTTCTGGCTTTCACGGTTGTCCAGGTACATGGCCAGAAGCCTGTGGACCATCGTGTCCGGATAGCGGCGGATAGGAGACGTGAAGTGAGTGTAAAACTTGAAGGCCAGTCCGTAATGGCCGATGTTCTCGGTCGAATAGACGGCCTTTGCCATGGAGCGCAGGGCTATCATCTGGAACGCATCGCATTCGGGCGTGCCCTTGGCATCGACCAGCAGGCTGTTCAGTGACTTGGCGATGTCCCTGCCAGTGCCGGTGGGCCCCATCTTGTAGCCGAAATTGCCGACGAATCTCCCCAGTCCGGCTATCTTCTCGGAATTAGGCTCATCATGGATCCTGTAGATGAATGTCTTTGCATTCTTGTCTTCCTTTCCGTTCATCTTGCCGGAAGTGGCGATGAACTCGGCGACACTCTTGTTGGCAAGGAGCATGAACTCTTCAATCAGCCAGTTGGCTTCCTTGGAGATCTTCTCATAGACCCTGACTGGCTTTCCCTTGTCATCGACCTCAACCTTCATCTCAGGGCGTTCGAAACTGATGGCTCCGGAGGAAAAACGCTTTTTCCTCATTATTGAAGCCAGCCGGTTGAGTTCCAGGATGGCTTCTCTGATTTCCTGGCTGATACCCGGATCTTCCGGTTCTTTGCCTTCTGTTTCGATTATCTTCTGTGCCCCTTCATAGTCGAAACGATAGTCCGAGCAGATCACTGTACGGCCGAACCACCTGTCCACGACCTGGGCCTCCGGAGTGATTTCGAACACGGCCGAGAATGTCAGCTTGTCCTCATTGGGGCGCAGGGAGCAAAGCTTGTTGGAAAGCTTTTCCGGAAGCATTGGAACCGTCCGATCAACAAGATAAACGGATGTTCCGCGTTTCTGGGCTTCCTGATCTACGATGTCCCCAGGTTTGACATAGTAGGACACGTCCGCGATATGGACTCCTACTTCATAGTTGCCGTTCTTCAGTTTCTGAAGGGAAAGGGCATCGTCAAAGTCCTTGGCGTCGGTCGGGTCTATCGTGAATGTCAGGGTCTTGCGGAAGTCCTTGCGGCCTTTCAGGTCCTTGTCGGTGATTTCCTCCGAAATCTTGTCTGCAGCATTCTCCACTGCAGGTTCGAACCTGTAAGGGAGACCATATTCAGCGAGGATGGCGTGCATTTCGGTGTCGTTGGCACCCGGCTCGCCCAGCACATCGGAGATGTAGCCGTGGGGATTGGGTTCCCCCCTTTCCCACCTGTCGATCACGGCTGCCACCTTCATTCCTTTCTTTGCCCCTTCAGGGAGAGTGTCGAAATCGATGGAAATGTCATAAGGCATGCTCCTGGACTGCATCAGTACCCAGGCCTGTTTGCCGACGGTGTGCAGGATTCCCACGAAAGGAGTCTTGCTGCGCTCCACGATCTCTATGATCTCGCCTTCTCTCTTACGGCCTTGCTCCCGTCTCTGGACGGGTTTGCCCTTGACCTTCATCGCGGGAGCTTTCGCCTGTTTCTCCCTGGTTATGACGCATCTGACCAGGTCGCCGTTCAGGGCTCCCCTTGTTTTGGAAGCTTTCACGAACACATCGTTGTCAGTAGCATCTCCTTCCGGGACGACGAAGACAAAACCGTCCCTGCTCATGTGGACCTTTCCGGTCACTTCTTCAAATTTCCGCTTACCGCCCTGTCTTGCGCCGAACTGCTTGTCGCGGTTCTTCTTCAGGGCCTGTCTTCCATTCCTGGCGCCACCTTGGCGCTTGCTTGATCTTTTCATCTGCTTAAAATATAACACTGCAAAGTTACTAAAATGATTATCTTTGTGGAACTGATGAACAATAAATCTACAATATCATGTCTGACATAAGGAATGACAGCCGAATCGTCCTGACCCTTGACGCCGGCGGCACCAACATGGTGTTCGGAGCCATGAAAGGCGGGGAATACTATGGTGAGACGATTACCCTACCATCAAATGCCAACAACCTCGACCTGTGTCTCCAGGCGATGGTGCTTGGTTTCGGGACAATCATCCAGAGACTGGGGAACGAGAAACCGGTCGCAATCAGTTTTGCCTTCCCTGGTCCTGCCGACTATCCCAACGGGATAATCGGAGGCTTCCTTCCCAATTTCCCCTCATTCAGGGATGGCGTCGCCCTTGGGCCGTTCCTTTCTGAAAAGTTCGGTGTCCCAGTGTTCATCAACAATGACGGCGACCTCTATGCCTACGGTGAGTCCATCGGAGGCGCCCTTCCCGAGGTGAACGCCAAGCTCGCCGCGATGGGAAGCGCAAAGCGCTACCACAACCTTCTCGGCTACACCTTCGGCACCGGTTT
>CADBMD010000089.1 GCA_902795735.1 uncultured Bacteroidia bacterium | reverse complement strand
TCCTTATATTCCTTGATGAGCGACAGAGTTTCCTTTATCGCATTGGAGTTGAAGGCTCCGCAAAGAGAAGAATTGGACGAGAATGCGACTATTGCAACTCTGTGCACCGGCCTCGAATCCAACAGCAAGGGCCCCGCTGCTGCCAACGCCGAACTGGCGCTGACATCCGGCAGGGTGTCCGAGCCCGGCCGAGTCCGTCCTCGCTTCGCTGCGGCTGAGTACGGCCTAAGCTCGGACAGCCTGTCGGCACCACCAGCACCATCAGCACCATCAGCACCTCCGGCACCCGCAACCGACGCCATGGCATCGACCAAAATACGATGCAGATGCTTCTCGTACGGCAGCATATTCCCAATCGCTTGCTGAGCCTTGCGAAGCTTCGCCGAAGCCACAAGCTTCATCGCTGAAGTAATCTTCAACGTACTTGCTACCGACGCAATCCTACCCTTTATCTCTTTGAGCGAAGCCATTGCCAGTGAATATTATTTCAGAGACGCTACGACAGCAGCGGCAGTCTCCTCGATTATGCCAGAGACCTTTTCATCAATCTTTCCGGAGCCAAGCAAGTCAAGCACGTCCTTATGGGAAGCCCTCATCCTGTCCAGGAAAAGAGTCTGGAATTCCCCTACCTGATCAATCTTAATCTCGCTCATCAAGGCATGGGTCCCACAATAGAGGATGGCAACCTGCTCACCCACAGGCATTGGAGAATATTGAGCCTGAATGAGCAGTTTGTTGTTCTTACGGCCCTTGTCAAGAGCCATGGCAGTGACCTTGTCCATGTCAGAAGAGAACTTGGAGAAAGACTCCAGTTCATTGTACTGAGCCTGGTCAATCTTCAAGGTCCCTGCAACTTTCTTCATTGATTTCACCTGCGCCGAACCACCCACACGTGAAACCGAGATTCCAACATTGATGGCAGGCCTCTGTCCCTGGTTGAACAAGCCCGATTCCAGATAAATCTGGCCATCAGTGATAGAAATCACATTGGTAGGTATGTAAGCCGAAACATCACCGGCCTGTGTCTCGATGATCGGCAGGGCGGTAAGCGAGCCGCCGGCCTTCACCTTGCCCTTCAGGGTTTCCGGCAAATCGTTCATCTGCTCGGCCACATCCTGCTGGTCAATGATCTTCGCCGCCCTCTCCAAGAGCCTGGAATGAAGGTAGAAGACATCTCCAGGATAAGCCTCGCGGCCCGAAGGACGACGAAGGATCAAGGAAACCTCACGGTAAGCGACAGCCTGCTTCGACAGGTCGTCATAGACAACCAGCGCATGACGTCCGGTGTCGCGGAAATATTCCCCGATGGCAGCTCCGGCAAAGGGAGCATAATACTGCAATGCAGCAGGATCGGCGGCAGTCGCAGCCACCACGATAGTGTAGTCCATGGCTCCCTTGGATCGAAGGGTCTCGACTATGTTGGCCACCGTAGAGCCTTTCTGTCCCACTGCCACATAGACACAATAGACAGGTTTCCCCTCAAGGAAGCATGAGCGCTGGTTGATGATCGTGTCTATCGCAATGGCCGTCTTTCCGGTCTGGCGGTCTCCGATGATGAGTTCCCTCTGCCCACGGCCGATGGGAATCATGGCGTCGATCGCCTTGAGGCCGGTCTGGAGAGGCTCCGTGACAGGCTGTCGGTAGATGACGCCAGGGGCCTTGCGCTCCAGGGGCATCTCGGTCAGTTCTCCAGCGATGCTACCAAGTCCGTCAAGGGGATTCCCAAGAGGATCGACTACACGGCCCAGCATGGACTCCCCCACCTTTATCGAGGCAATACGGCGGGTACGCCGCACTGTCATTCCTTCCTTGACTTCGTCAGTTGGTCCCAGAAGGACCGCTCCCACATTGTCCTGTTCCAAGTTCATCACCACTCCCATCACACCACTTTCGAATTCCAGGAGTTCCCCGGCCTCAGCATTTGTGAGGCCGTACATCCTGGCAACTCCGTCACTGACCTGGAGAACTTTGCCTATCTCTTCGAAATGGAGCGAAGTGTCGATGTCCTTCAACTGCTGAAGAAGCACCTCGGAAATTTCACTTGGCTTGATGTTGTTGTTCTGCGCCATAAAATAACTAAACTATTCTGCGGTTACGCTCTATGAACTGCCGCTTGATCATTTCCAGCTGATGGGACACCGAAGCATCCAGGAGCTGGTCTTCGACCTCCAGGACAAAACCTCCGATGAGGCTTTCGTCAACCAGGGTCGTCAAAAGAAGCTTTTTCCCGGTCCGCGCTTCAATCAAGGCGGAAACCTTGGCTTCAAGGCCGGCTCCAGCGCTGGCCATATCTGAAGCAGAAGGGAAAACCAGTCTGCCGCGAACGATTCCGCGAGACTTGTAATACAGGGACAGGAAACTGTTGAATATCAGCCTGCAATCCGAAATCCGGCCGTTCCTGATGAGGAGCTCTAGGAACTTTCGCAGTTCCGGGGCCATTTCCTCCTCCGAAACGACAGTCTGGAAGAGAGACAGTTTCTGGTCGGAAGAAACAACGTTTGCATCATCCACGACACGACGAAGTTCAGGCACCTTGTCCAGGGCTTCCTGAAGGACATGGACCTGCCTCACAACCGCCTCATCTCCGCCGGTTTCATCGACCAGTTTCAAAAGGGCGGTAGCATAACGTGACGCGATGATACCCGTACTCATGATCTCAACTCATCTATCAGTTTCCCTACCAATTCATCCCTGGCATCAGTGGTATCCAGTTCCTTTTTAAGGACCTTTTCAGCGACACTCACCGAAAGCAATGCGACTTCCTTGCGGATATCCCGCATTGCACTCTCTTTCTCGGCAGCAATCTGTACCCTGGCCTGAGAGAGAATCTTTGAGGCCTCGTCCTGAGCCTGCTCCTTAGCCTGCTGGACGATCTTGTCCCGGGCTGAAGCAGCCTCCTTCAGGATCCTGCCCTGCTCCGCCCTGGCTTCATCCACCAGTCTTGCCTGCTCGGACGCCAGATTCCGAAGCTTCTCCTCTGCCTCCTTGGCCTGCCTGATTGATTCATTTATCCTGTCAGCACGTTTCTGGATCGAATCCGTGATCATCGGAAAGCCCCACTTCGCCAACACGAAGAAGACGATGCCGAAAATCAGCGTCATCCAGAAAATCAG
>CADBMD010000088.1 GCA_902795735.1 uncultured Bacteroidia bacterium | reverse complement strand
CCCCAGGATGCCCGGAACTTGAGGGTTGAGATCTTGTCTGAAAGTGGAGCGAAGAAAGCCTCGCGGGCCATGTTCCATCCAAGTGAAACAGATGGGAAGAAAGCCCACCTCTTGTCTTCGACGAAACGGGAGGAGCCGTCATAGCGACCGTTCAGCTCAAGAAGGTACTTGTCCATGTAATTATAGTTGAGACGGCCGAAGAATCCTGCCACCGAAGTGTGCTCGCGTCCTCCTCCGACCAGCGGGTTGGAGGTTGTCTGGCTTAGATAAGGTACCGAAAGGTCCACCAGGTTGTCTCCCCTGCCGCTCATCTGGTCGTATTTGGTAAGTTCTGCGTTGAAACCTCCCAGAAGGTGGAAATTATGCCGTCCGTCGATGCTGAAGGAGTAATCAGAGTAGATATTCGTTGTGAAATAGTCCTCCGTGTACCTGTACTCCCGGATCCGGCTCTGGCCCGGGGCGATGGATCCTACTCCGTTGTCCCAGCTGTCGTAATACGGTTCATTGTCGACATCGTAGGATATTACCGGGACAAACACCTGATGGTCCCTGTTGGTGTAGGTCCTCATGTTTCCCTCCATGTTGATATGCCAGTCTTTGACAGGCTCGAACACCAGGGCGACTTGTGTGGTATAGTAGTTTTTCTGGGTAAGTTCCTCTCCTCCATCCCTGAGGGTTTCGGTCTCCATGCCGCCGATAAGGTGGCCGTTCGGGTCATAGACCGGGATATTTGGCCAGCGCCGTGCTATGTTGTGCATGAACAGACGGCCTTGGTAGGTTAAGTAAGTGGGGCGTGTATAGTCTTCGCGGGTGTATTTTCCTCCATAGTCAAGCCTTGCCCAGTCGGCCAGCCGGGCACTCACCTTGACATCAAGGTTATAGCGGTCAAGCTTGTCCGTTCCGAACTTCAGGAGTCCGTTCGTATTCTGGAAGGAACCGCTGACGCGGTAATTCATCCTGTCATTCCCGCCGCTGAGACTGAGGTTGTGGTAATGGGACGGCACATTGTCATCATAGAAGGTAGAGAACCAGTCGGTGTTGGCATTGCCTGTTCCATATGTTCCCCAGAGTCCGTTGGATTCAGGGACGGTACCAGCAGTGATCTTTCCTGCTATGTAATCATCCACCCGCTGGACCACATCCGCGCCGAACATCGCAGCGGTTCCGTCATTGGCCCTTGCCCTGTTCCAGAAACGCACGAACCTGTCGGAACTCATCATCCGTGGAAGATGGAGGGCGGAATTGAAGACTACGCTTCCATTATATGAAACATGGGTCCTGCCGGCTTTGCCTCCCTTGGTCGTCACCAGGATGACTCCGAAAGCGCCCCGTGCTCCATAAATGGAAGCCGAGGCAGCATCCTTAAGGACTGAAATGCTCTCAATGTCGGAAGGGTTAACGGTGTTCATGTCTCCCTCTATCCCGTCGATAAGGACCAGTGGCCTGGCAGCAGAACCGGAACCGACCGTACCGGTGCCACGTACATTGAAACTCATGTTCTGGTTAAGTTCGCCACCTCCGGTCGTAACATTGAAATTCAGTCCAGGGACCTGCCCCTGAAGGGCTTGGGAGACAGTCTGGACAGGGCGTGAAGCGAAAACGTCGGAATCGACCATGCTGACAGCGCCCGTTATGTTGACTTTCTTCTGGACTCCATAGCCGACTATGACAGATTCCTCGATGTAAAGCCTGTCCAGGGACAGGGTGACATTCAAGGACTCACCGTTCCAAACCGTCTCCGAAGGCAAGAAGCCTACGGATGAAACAAGGATGACATCCCCGGGCCTGGCCTGTTGGAGTACGAATCGGCCATCCTCGTCCGTGGATGTACCTTTAAGGCTGCCCTTTACCAAAACGGCAGCCCCTATGACAGGCTGTCCGTCTTCGTCAAGGACAACTCCGGAGCACACCTGTGTCTGCTGCGAGACGATGGGTGCCTCCCAGCCTGATGCGACCGGAGGGACTCCCATCTGGAAGGAAACAATTGCTGCAGCTGCAAGCAAATGTCGGATTTTAATTGATGATTTGATCATGATTAGGTTGAAAAAAGGTTTATGAGGTTTTTCCTCGCCGCAAATAAAAACCATTTCAAACTAAAAGAGGTCAAATAGCATTCGAATTGAATCCATTATTGTCCGGGACAAAATTGGAGTTTCAAAGGACATTTTATCCACTCGGATTTTTCCTGATATCATGGGAAAAGGATACTTTTGGACGTCATTATGAAACAGCATCTTATAATCACGATCACGCTTGTCCTTGTCTCTTCTTTTACAGCCAGGTCGGGGCAGGCCGCCTATTCATTCCATCCGGTTTCCCTGGACGAAGGCCTTTCCCAGCCGAACGTACTTTCCATGCTTTCAGACAGAAGAGGATTCCTGTGGGTGGGAACCGCAAACGGTCTCAACCGCTTCAGCAATCAATCCATAAAGGTGTACAAGTGCGGCAAGGAATGCAAAGGAGGAATCCCGGACAGCAGGATAGAAGCCATAGCGGAAGACAATGGAGGCGATGTCTGGGCCATGACCAGGAACGGACTGGCCAGGTACATGCCTGATGAGGACAGGTTCGAAGTAATCTCCCAGGAACCCGTATTCAGTGCATTCGTCACCGAAGACAGGATCATCGTCGGGGGTGAAGGCTACCTGCTTCAAAAGAAGGATGGGGAAGGATCCTTCGAGAAAATCCAGGTCCTCGATCCTGTTGATCCCGGCTACTGGATCATCTCGATGGCAGCAGCAGGAGACGGGAAGGTACTGCTGGCAACGCTCGACAAGGGGATATTCCTTTATGACTTGGAAAAAAGGACATCTTCCCGGTTCGGCCATCAGATACTAAGGCACATTACCAGGATTTACCGTTCCCAAGACGGAGTGATCAACGCGGCATCATTCGCCGATGGTTTTTTCCGATACTCTCAGGACGGTGAGGAACTGTGCCATTTCACCACAACCAACTCCGGCCTGTCTTGCGACTATGTACAGGACTTCATTGAATATGAGGGCGCTCTCTGGCTAGCTACGGACGGCGGTGGAATCAACCTCTTCAACCCTGAGGAAAATTCGTTCAAGGTCATCAGCCAGGACAACGGAGACCCCTTCGGTTTACCGACCAACTCAGTCACCGTCTTGTACGAAGACAGCTACGGTACCCTCTGGGCCGGCAGTGTCAAGAAAGGATTCTTCGAAGTAAAACACAGTTTCATCAGGACCTTCAAAGGGCCTTCCTCCGGACTGATGGATGATGCTGTGAGCAGTCTGTTCAAAGACTATGAAGGGACATTATGGGTCGGCACTGACGGAGGAGGGCTTCATAGGATGGCTGACGGGAAATGTGTCCCTTGCCCATCTACTAAAGGAGACAAGATACTCTCCATCGCAGAGATAGGAGGAAACAGGCTGTTGCTGTCCATCTACACCAAAGGAATATTCATTTACGATAAAAGGAGCGGAAAGATGAGCCCTTTCCTTTTGGTTGACGAAGAGACCAACCGGAAGATGTGCTTCCAAGGGTATTTGCCCAGGATAGCGCAGGTTTCACGGGATAAGCTTTATATCCTGGGGAACAGGCCTTGGATCTACAGCTGCTCTGATGGAAGTTTCTCACCTATGCCTCTGGCAGAGGAGAGATTCGCCAGCGATGGGCTCAGGATGGCCGTTTCAAATGAACGGTTCTCCTTGTTCTACAGAGGCAACATGGTCCTGATCGCAGACAAGGATGACGACAGGCTCCGCCCTCTGTTCTCTACCGGATCCGGCGAAACAGTGACATCTCTCGCCTACGATGGAGGAAGCAAGATCTGGGTGGGGTCTGAGAGAGGGTTGGGCAAGTATGACATTGAAACGGGGTCTTATGAAAGATGGAATACCTGCCTTTTCAGCTATGTCTCGTCACTCTTGTATGACGGGCAAGGCATGCTCTGGATCTGCGCCGACAACCAATTGTATTCCCTTACTCAACCTGAAGGCAGGATAGTTTCCTGGAGCTATTCCGACGGTTTTCTTCCCAATGACTTGAAAATGCTGTTCCAAAACCGTCAGGATGAGGATTATATCTACATGGGAGGCTCCGGAGGACTTACAAGGATAAAACGGGGAATACCGGTTCCGGCACATAACGACCCATCCGTCTTCCTTGACCGGATCTCATTGGACGGACGGACGGTCGCCGGCATCGGAGAAGGGGGAAGACTTAAAGCCAGATGGAACTACAGGTCAATCATTGCTTCCTTCCATGTCCGGTGCCCGGACATGTTCAGAAGAGTGATGTACTGCTACATGATTGAAGGCAGGCATGGGACCAACACCATTGATACCTATGAGTCAAGGCTGGTCCTGCCGGCTCTTACGCCGGGGAAATACAAGGTCAGTGTCTCCTGCCTCACCAAGGATGGATCCATGAGCGATCCCAAGGAAATACTGAATATTTCGATACAGCCTCCTGTCTACAAGACCAAAAGTTTCACCTTCGGTGTCGCCGTTGCTTCAGTACTTGCAGTCATCTTCCTGCTGAAGAGGATGAAAAGGAAACACGAAAAGGATTGCAAAAAGTCAATCGCCCGGTTCCTCGAAGGGATCCTGTCCCTGCCGGACAGGGATGGAGAAGAGAAGGACAGGAAAGGCATCCCTGAAATAAGGTCTCCCTTCCTGGAAAAGTTCGAGAAGATCATACACGAGAATCTCTCCAACCCAGACCTGGGAGTGAGGATGCTCTGCGAGGAGATGCCGATGAGCCGGTCGACATTGTACAGCCGGCTGAAACAGGAGACCGGTCTTGGAGTCAATGACTACATAAATAGAATCCGTATCGAGAAATCAGTCGAGCTGCTTCTCAATACGGACATGAGTATCAGTGAAATCTCCTACGAAGTAGGATTCTCTTACCCTAGATATTTCAGCACTTCCTTCAAGAACATGAAAGGAGTGTCTCCTTCCAACTTCAAGAAAGAAAACAGGACGCCTTAAGCTTCAGGAATTTCGTTGCCGGAATTCACCGAGAAGGGAGAAGTCGATGTCCCAACTTTGTAGGTGTCGTCTTCCTCTTCGATTTCGGGTACATCATACATGGCAGGACGCTCCCCAGTAGTCAACTGGTTGAATGTGTCCTCATCGATCATCTTGCAGTTGCCATTGAATGTAGCGTCAAGATCAACCTGCAGACGGCGGATGTGAAGGTCACCATCGACAACGCAAGTGTCTTTGAGTGAAAGCGTGTCCTTTACGAAAAAGTTGCCGTTGATCCTGCCCCAGAAATCACAGTTGGAGCAGATGATGTCTCCTTTGATGACAGCCTTTTCCCCTACTACCACCTTGGCCTGGGAAACAATCTTGCCCTCAAAAGTTCCGTCGATACGGATGTCGTTGGGAGAGGTGATCTCGCCCTTGATGATTGATCCGGCAGAAATCCTGCTGATGTCGTTGACTCCTATGGAATCTCCGGTCCTGTCATAGTTTGATGCCATATTCTCTATTCTTAAAATCATTAACAATCACAATATTAAACAAGTCCTGCTCCATGGCAGTTCTTGTACTTCTTTCCGGAGCCGCAAGGGCATGGATCGTTACGACCCACCTTCTTTTCGACGTGCACCGGAGCATTGGCTTTCTGCTCGCCGTTGGTAACCAGATCGTTGCGACGTGTCTGCATCTGGCTCATGTCAGTCCTGCGCCTTGGAGCCTGGGCAGGGCGAGCCTCATTTTCGTCCCTCAGGGGAACGAAAGCCCTTAGCAGGAATGAAAGAACATCCTTGTTGAGATCCTCAAGCATGGAAGCGAAGAGGTTGTAACTCTCGAGCTTGTAGACCACAAGAGGATCTTTCTGCTCATATGCAGCGTTCTGGACGCTTGTGCGCAGATCATCCATTTCGCGAAGATGCTGTTTCCAGTGTTCATCGATCTGGTAGAGGATGATGGTACGGCTCAATGCCTTGGCTATTTCCTTGCCTTGGGTGTTGTAAGCCTTCTCAAGATTGACGCTCAAAGTCAGCATCTTCCTTCCATCAGAGATCGGAATTGCAATGTTCTGGTACATGCTTCCCTGCTTTTCGAATATCTGCTTGATGAAAGGATAGACTTTCTCTGCGAGAGTGTTCATCCTACGGTCATAGACCTCCTGCATGTGCTTGCACAAAGCATCGGAGATACCGTCCTGATTGGCGCTGGAATAGAACGCTTCATCAAAACCGAGGTCGATGGACAACTGCCCCATCACATATTCCTCGAAAGATTGGTAAGTCATTCCTTCCGACCTGCCGGCTATGATAGAAGAGGAGTCTATCATCATGTTTTGGACGTCGATCTCAATCCTCTCACCGGAGAGGGCGTTACGGCGTCTGGCATAGACGGCTTCACGCTGGTAATTCATGACGTCGTCGTACTCCAGGAGTCTCTTTCGCACTCCGAAGTTGTTCTCCTCCACCTTTTTCTGGGCGTTCTCGATAGACTTGGAGAGCATCCCGTTCACCAAAGCCTCATCGTCTTGCATCCCAAGCTTGTCGACAACCCCGGCTATCCTTTCAGATCCGAAGAGACGCATGAGCTTGTCTTCCAATGAGACGTAGAATTCAGAGGAGCCAGGGTCGCCCTGACGTCCGGCACGACCCCTGAGCTGGCGGTCGACACGGCGGCTGTCATGCCTCTCAGTACCTATGATGGCGAGTCCGCCGGCAGCCTTGACTTCAGGAGAAAGCTTGATGTCGGTTCCACGGCCTGCCATGTTGGTAGCTATGGTCACAGTACTGGTCTGGCCAGCCTGGGCGACTATCTCGGCCTCGCGGGCATGCTCCTTGGCATTCAGGACGTTGTGCCTGATACCCCTCATGCGGAGCATCCTGCTCAGGAGTTCGGAAGTCTCGACGTCGGTAGTACCTACAAGCACAGGACGTCCGGCATCCGTAAGTTCCTTGACCTTGTTGATGACATCCTGGTACTTTGCTTTCTTGGTCTTGTAGATAAGGTCATCCTTGTCGTCCCTGATGACGGGCCTGTTGGTAGGGATGACCACCACGTCCAGCTTGTAGATGGACCAGAACTCTCCCGCTTCCGTTTCGGCGGTACCGGTCATACCAGCCAGCTTGTGGTACATCCTGAAGTAGTTCTGGAGGGTTATCGTCGCAAAGGTCTGGGTTGCGGCCTCGACCTTTACGTTTTCCTTGGCTTCGACAGCCTGGTGGAGGCCGTCGCTCCAGCGGCGTCCTTCCATAATACGGCCGGTCTGCTCATCGACGATCTTGACCTTGTTGTCAATCACGATGTAATCGACGTCCTTCTGGAACATGGCATAAGCCTTGAGGAGCTGGATCATGGTGTGGACCCTTTCGCTCTTCAAGGAATATTCCTCCATCAGTTTGTCCTGCTCTTCCTGCTTCTGTTCCGGAGTCAGCTCTTCGTTCTTCTTGATGTCGGCGATCTTGCTGCCCATGTCGGGAAGGACGAAGAAATCGGGATCGGACACCGCATTGGCCAGGGCGTCATGTCCCTTGTCGGTCAACTCGACTGAATGCTGCTGCTCGCTGATCACGAAGTAGAGCTCGTCGGTGACGATATGCATCTGGCTCTCATTGTCCTGCATATAGAAGTTCTCAGCCT